>JBILCR010000126.1:0-6099 GCA_044353055.1 Flavobacteriales bacterium | reverse complement strand
TCGGAGTCAACATCGCCAATGGCGGGTATATCAGCTCGGCTTACGTATAAATTGAGCTGCGAACCAAAGTACGTTGAAAAGAGCAGCGGCGTGCTGAGTTCAAAGTATAATAGTCCCTGCTCTACAAAGCCTGTGTAAACTTTAATGCCGTTAAGTGCAGAGCAAAAGAGGTCTTCGGCGCCATCGTTATTGTAATCGGCAATATGAAACCAATCGCTAATTTCGGGAATCTGCCGCCTGAATTGCGGTGCGTAATTCCAAGTTGCCCCTTGATCGAATGTTTGAAATACCGAAATTCTATTGCCGGATCTATCGAGGCTAATGATTTCGGCAATGCCGTCGCGGTTAAGATCGGCCTCCTGCAATTGAGGTGCGTTAAAACCCCCAGCCCAGGCATTTTGCAGTGCTGGAGTATTGTTGTTTTGAAAAACAGGAATGTTGCCCCAGTATTGAAATTCAAAGGGTACACTTTGGCTGTGTAAGCTCAAAAACAGACAAAGGCTAAACCCGAAAAACGCAATGCCGAATTTCATTTAGTATTTGATGAGGCTGTGAACCGGCGTATTATGTTTAGCTAAAATCTGACTGCCCTTTAAGAATTCGAGCTCAACCACAAATGAAAAGCCGGCCACTTGGGCATTCTGCATTTTTATTAATTCGGCGGCGGCCGATGCAGTGCCTCCTGTAGCAAGCAGGTCGTCATGAACAAGGACATTCCAATCGGGTTTTAAGCTGTTAACATGCATTTCGACGGTGGCACTTCCATACTCCAAATCATAGGCATATGAGATGGTTTTGTAGGGCAGTTTGCCCGCTTTACGCACCGGCACGAATGGTATTTTAAGGTGTTGCGCCATGAGCATTCCGAAAAGAAAGCCTCGGCTTTCAACACCGACTATGGCATGGAGGTCGGAATTTTTGAAGGGCAAAACAAGATGGTGGGTAATTTCGTCGCATAATGCCGGATCTTCAAGTAGCGGAGTGATGTCTTTAAATAGGATGCCGGGCTTAGGGAAATCGGCAACATCCCTGATGGTTGATTTTAATTTTTCTTCGATATTCATTCAAAAGACAGATATGGAGCCAATTTCCTGATCTGTTCCGGACGCAAAGCGTATAATTTATAGAGATCCGTAACCGAATGAAATGGGCCGTTTTTGCTGCGGTAATTTACGATGCTTTTTCCAACTCCATACCAGCAATACGGATGCTTTTGAATTTCTTCCAAACTCACCGAGTTTATTTTTATTTTTTTAATTAAAAGGCTGTCAACAAATAGTTTGTCGCTCCATATTTGGAGCAACGAATCGGTAAATCCTTTTATTTCTGCTATTTGACTCAGATGATAAAAGCCCCCGAGCGCGTTGCGCCTTCGTATAATTTTTCCGGCACGCCAGGGCCCAATGCCGGGCACTCCAATCAGCGTTAAGGAATCGGTGCTGTTTAACTCCAAAGGTTTTATCGAACGGTTTTGTTTTGGTGTATTTTCTTTACCTAATTTTTCAGAAGGAATAGTGATGTAGGGTTCGAGCTCATTATATTTTTCATCGGTTACACAAAATAATTTCTTTACATCTTCTTTACGATAGAATTTGAAGCCTTTATCGCGGCTTTTTAAAATGGCCAGTGCCTGTTTAGGGCTAAATCCTAAGGCAATCCATCCATCCTGATCGAGTGTATTGGGGTCGAAAAAGAACGGCTCAGCGTCTTTGTCCATAAACTCAACTTTCGAATTTGACCGGTCATTACGTTGAGCCATTTTATCGGCGATCCATTTTTCTTCGGGGCTCCCAACGGTAACCTGCCACGGTTCACTAGATGCTTTGAAGTGGAGGTAATAGGCGCGTGAAAGTTCGAGTACAATGAGTAAAAACGAGAGTATAAGGATACCTCTTAATTCGGTTGGAGAGTGGCTTAAATATGTCTGTAAAAATTTTCTCATGGCGTAAAATAATTACAGCCAAGGAAGATTACTTGTAATGAAACGTTTATAAACGTTTAAAACGGAATATGCGAGGTTACGATGGCTTTTTCAGGTCTATAAGGTACTTTTTAAGATCGTACTTTACCTCTGAGTGTAAAATGTAGAGTGCCAGCATATTCGGAAGAGCCATGGCCAATATCATCAAATCTCCCAGATCGGTAACTGCTTTGAGGCTCAATGTGCAACCAACCACGGTACAAGCTAAAAACAGGATGTTATAGGCATGTCTTACCCATATACTATCTCCAAACAAATACGTCCAGGCTTTGAGGCCATAGTACGACCACGAAATCATGGTTGAAAAGGCAAACAGAAAAACGGCCACTGTGAGCAGATAGGGGAACCATGAGATAACCGAACCGAAAGCGCGCGATGTTAGTGCTGTGCCTTCAATATTTCCAGTAGTGTATTGACCGGTAAATACAATTACCAGGGCAGTCATCGTACAAATTACAACAGTATCGATAAAGGGCTCAAGCAACGATACAATGCCCTCGCTTACGGGCTTATCGGTTTTTGCGGCTGAATGCGCTATGGAGGCCGATCCGATACCCGCCTCGTTTGAAAAAGCAGCACGCCTAAAACCGGTCATCATCACGCCCAGAAAACCACCTTGAACCGCAGTACTGCCAAATGCTTCAGAAAAGATTAGTTTAGCAACTGCTGCCATCTGATCGATGTTATAGAAAATGATGAATAAGGCACTTCCAACATATAACAAAGCCATAAATGGAACAATCTTCTCAGCTACACGCGCAATGCCTTTCAAACCGCCAATAATTACCGAACCGGTTAATAATGCTAGTAAAACACCAAACATGGTAGCATTACCGGCCAGAATAGGAACCTGTGTTTTAACCTGTGCAAATGCCTGATTGGCCTGTAGCATATTTCCACCGGCCAAGGCGCCACCAACACATAAAACAGAGAACAATGCTGCCATGAATGCCCCGGTTTTGTTCAATCCAAGTCGGCCAAATGCCACGGGTATGTAGTGCATTGGTCCGCCCGAAACTTCGCCCGATGCGTTTATTTTGCGGTATTTCAAACCGAGTGTGCATTCGGTGAACTTTGATGTCATGCCTAGCAAACCGGCCACAATCATCCAAAAGGTAGCACCCGGCCCCCCCACCGAAATGGCAACTGCCACTCCGGCGATATTTCCTAAGCCTACTGTAGCTGAAAGTGCTGTGGTGAGTGCTTGAAAATGACTCACTTCGCCAGCTTCGCCCGGCTTATCGTATTTGCCCCGTACGAGATCAATAGCCAGTTTAAAGCATCGGATGTTCACGAAACGCATCCTAATGGTTAAGAAAATAGCTCCCGAAATAAGCCATAACACAATAAACGGAACTTTCGCACCCAGCTGCAATCCTATTGCGGCAAAGGGGTCCCAAAAAATTACGGCGTCAAGAGCGGTAATAAGCGGAGAAAGGATTTTTTCTGAAAACGAAGTAGTTAAAAGTACGCTCATGCCTGTTGTTCTAATTGGTTTTGTAGAATAGCCAGACCTTCTTCGAACGAATGTGGGTTGTAACCCAATATTCGGCGCGATTTGCTCAAATCGAAACCTGTGCGGGGAGGACGTTTGGCGGGTTGATTCAGACTACTCGAATCGCTGCGCTGCACAATCGATTTATCGAGGTGAAAAAAGTCGGCAACACGGTTCACCAACTCTAGGATACTCATGTAATCGGGACCTGAAATATTGAATACGCCTTGTGCCTTTTGTGTAGCGGCAAGCAGGCAACCTTCGGCTAAATCTTCGGCCAGTGTAGGCATGCGGAATTGGTCGTCGACTACTTTAATGGGCGCTCCTTTTTCCAATGCCGATTTAGCCCAAAGCACCACATTCGAGCGACTCATATTGTCGACCACACCATAAACCAAAATGGTGCGTAATATTGCCCATGACTTGGAGCGTTCCTTTACGATACGTTCGGCCTCGGCTTTAGACCAGCCGTAATATGAAACGGGGTTTGCTTCCGCGTCTTCATCGTATGGGCCATTTTCTCCATCAAAAATAAAATCGGTGGAAACATGTACCAGATGTGCATTTGCCGCAATGCAAGCATCCACAACGTATTCAACCGCATGAACGTTGTTGCGCAAACAACCCTCGCGGTCGGTTTCGCAGGCATCGACATTGGTCATTGCAGCGGTGTGAATAACTACATCGGGCTTCACTTCGTTAACAATTTGCATTACCTCTTCGCGATTGCCGATGTCCATTGAGCGGTATACATATCCTTCCTGTAAAATCAGGCGGTTCTCTCCTCGGGCAGTGGCAATAAGCTGCACCTTGTTTTTGTACTTCTCCAAACAGGCATAAACAATCTTTTGTCCCAACAGGCCATTGCTGCCCGTGATGAGTATTTTCATAATTTGTGATGTAATGGTAAAATTAGAGATCCCACGCTTGTGTTTTGCGGGCTTTAATGTATTCCTTGAGTCGTAGAATAAATGCCATGTGCAAATAAACGATTAGAGGAGAACCCAGCGTAATAAATGAGGCATAAACAAAAAATAATCGAATTCTTGATCCTGGCATATGTAATTTATCGCCCAGCCAGGTACACACGCCAAAAGCCTGCCTTTCAAAAAAATCGAATATAGGTTGAATTATTGGCCTCATTTCGAATTCGAATATACAGTTTGTTTTGAAAAGCCTCAAATGATTTTTAGCAGAAATTGATTGCTACCTTTGCAAAAAATTGAAACCATGCTTAAAGGATTCTTCAACGTACCGAAGGCTGTTAACGAGCCTGTTAAATCATATCTACCCGGCAGTGCTGAGCGCTTAGAATTGAAAGAAACGCTTGCTCAGATGCAAGCCGAGACCTACGATATACCTATGGTTATTGGAGGAAAATCAGTATTTACAGATCAGAAAATCGCATTGCGTCAACCGCACAAACATGCCCATGTATTGGGCCATTTTTCGCGCGGAAATGAAAGTCATGTTCAACAAGCTATTGAAGCAGCACTTGCGGCGAAATCAAAATGGGAAAATTTAGCTTGGGAGCATCGTGCTGCTATTTTTATAAAAGCCGCCGAACTCATTGCCGGTCCGTATCGTGCACGGTTAAACGCAGCCACCATGCTGGGCCAGTCGAAAAATGTATTTCAGGCCGAGATCGATTCTGCTTGCGAAATCATTGATTTTCTTCGCTTCAACGTGCAATACATGACCGAGATTTACAAGCAGCAACCCGAGTCATCGGCTGGTATTTGGAACCGCTTAGAACAACGGCCACTCGAAGGATTTGTGTTTGCGCTTACACCATTCAACTTCACTGCTATTGCAGGAAATTTACCTACTTCGGCTGCGATGATGGGCAACGTGGTGGTTTGGAAACCTGCAGATACGCAAATTTACGCAGCGCACGTTCTGATGGAGATTTTCCACGAGGCGGGTGTGCCCGATGGGGTTATTAATCTTGTGTTTGTAAGTGGACCAGTAGCCGGAAACGTAATCTTCAACCATCCCGATTTTGCCGGTATTCACTTTACCGGATCAACAGGAGTGTTTCAGAACATCTGGAAAACGATTGGCGAAAACATCCACAAATACAAAACATATCCGCGCATTGTGGGCGAAACGGGCGGTAAAGATTTCATCTTTGCGCACAGCTCGGCGCATCCTGCAGTTGTGGCAACAGCCATTTCGCGTGGTGCGTTTGAATACCAGGGGCAAAAATGTTCTGCGGCTTCACGTTGTTATATCCCCGAATCGATTTGGCCAAAGGTTAAAGAACAGGTGCTCGCCGATATTAAATCGTTTAAAATGGGCCCTGTGGACGATTTTAGCAATTTCATCAATGCGGTAATCGACGAAAAATCGTTCGATAAACTGGCATCTTACATTGATCAGGCAAAACATGCCTCGGATGCGGAAATTATAGCCGGAGGCGGCTACGATAAATCGCAGGGTTGGTTCATTGAGCCGACTGTAATAGTTACAAAGAACTCACAGTATGCCACCATGTGCGAGGAGTTATTTGGTCCAGTAGTTACGATTTACGTTTACCCCGATGCAGCATTTGATGAAACACTGAAGATTGCCGATGCAACATCGATTTATGCCTTAACAGGATCGATAATCGCCCAGGATC
>JBILCR010000125.1:0-6116 GCA_044353055.1 Flavobacteriales bacterium | reverse complement strand
TGACTGAAGGGTAAAGAGCTGTCCTAGTAAGCCTACACCCCAATATTACGAAAATGTTAACATTGGCATTAACATCTATCTATCAGGATTATAAGCATGTTTCAATGTTAAATTTTAGGAGCACCAAAAGCAGCAATGTTAATTTTTATTTAACATTGCGACAATGAAAACCCTTTGTTTGATACGGCACGCCAAATCGAGTTGGAACGATGAATATGTTGAAGACTTTGAGCGCCTGTTAAACAATAGAGGCTTGCAAGATGCTCCCGAAATGGGCGCCAGACTAATGAATCAAGGATTTAAACCTGATCGCATCATTAGCAGTCCGGCATTCAGAGCACTGGCTACTGCACGCAGGATTGCGCGTGAGCTGACCTTCGACAGCGATGAAATTATTACCGACATGCGCATTTATGACGCTCCGGTTGGTAATTTACTCGCTCTGATTCGCGAAATTCCAGACGACATTAATCACATCGCTTTAGTTGGGCATAATCCGGGAATCCATAAACTCAGTCAGTTTCTAACCACAACAGCTCCCGTAGAATACCCTACCTGTGCTGTGTTCTGGATACAGTTTGGATTTAACAGTTGGAGACAAATTTCGCCATTAAGTGGTGAATTAATTTATCATGATTATCCTAAAAACAAAGAATGAACCGGCAAAAGCACTATTTCAACCGCGATTTAAGCTGGCTGTCATTTAATCAAAGGGTGCTTCAGGAAGCCGCAGATCCAACGGTTCCGCTTTATGAACGCATGAAGTTTTTGGCCATATTTTCATCAAACCTCGATGAATTTTACAGGATACGCGTGGCTGAATGGAAACGCTTAAGCCATCTTGCCCCGAAAACAAGAAAAAACTTAAAGGAAAACCCGAAAGTAATCCTTCGGAAAATACAACAAACCGTACAAAAGCATCAGCAAGAGTTTAACCGTATTTTATGGGGAGATTTAATCAAAGAATTGAAGGAACGAAATATTGTTCTACTCACTGAAAAACAACTGAATAAAAAGCAAGAAGTATTTGTTCGGAAATATTTCGAAGAATCGGTAAAACATCATATAAAACCCATTAGGCTCGATAAAAAAGGAAATCCACCCCAACTGGAGGAAAAATCAATTTACCTTGCCTTAAAACTATGCGATTTTGATAAACCCGGACCACGCGAATATGAATTCTGGATCACTGAAATTCCATCGCGAAAAATACCCCGTTTTATTGCATTACCTCCCGAAAAAGGCATTCAATCGGTTATCATTTTAGGAGATGTTCTGCGTCTTTGTTTGCCGCTTCAGGTTTTTCCCGAATATGAAGTGGTCGAAGCATACAGTGTAAAGTTAACCCGAGATGCCGAACTGCTTCTCGAAGACGAATTTACAGGTAACCTACTAAAAAAAATAAAAAAAGGAATTTCAGCGCGTAAAAAAGGACACCCCACCCGATTGCTTTACGACCGAATGATGCCGGATGATTTTCTAAGTTATCTAAGAGATATATTTGAGCTCGAAAAAAACGATCTGTCGCCGGGGGGCCGATACCACAATTTTGGCGATTTAATGAATTTTCCGAAGTTCGATTTAAAAGCCATCCATTACGAAGAAATGCCTCCACTAAAAATCAGGGAACTTGACGAAAGTACCAGCATTTTTGAGGCGCTTGCACAAAAAGATTACTTACTTCATTTTCCTTATCATTCTTATGAATATGTACTTCGATTTCTCAATGAGGCAGCAAACGATCCGCTGGTAAGAAGTATAAAAATTACTTTATATCGGGCAGCTGATCATTCAAAAGTTATTGAAGCCCTTTTAAAAGCTCTGGAAAACAAAAAACAAGTAACGATTTTTGTTGAATTAAAAGCGCGTTTCGACGAAGAATCAAATATTCATTACGCAAAAGAATTGGAAGATGCCGGAGCCAAAGTTCTCTATAGCTTCCCCATTTTAAAAGTGCACTCAAAAATGCTTTATGTAGAGCGCATTGAAGGCGATAAACTTAGGAGATATTCGTATTTAAGCACTGGCAATTTCAATGAAAATACTGCCAAATTATATGGCGACAGTTCTTTACTAACCCGCGATAAATTTATTGGCAGAGAAGTAGCCTCGGTATTTGATATTTTATCGGATACACGAATCAAACGCGAATTTGAACATTTATTGGTAGCGCCCGATCATATGCGTCATGATTTGTATGCATTAATCGATCGCGAAATAAAAAATGCTTTAAAGGGCAAACCCGCCTACATTTATTTAAAATTAAACAGCTTACAGGACAAAGGAATTATCGAAAAGCTTTACGAAGCAAGTGAAGAAGGTGTAGAAATCCGACTAATTATCCGCAGTATTTGCTGCCTCATACCCGGCTTAGTTAAATTAAGCGAAAACATAAAAGCAATAAGTATTGTTGACCGATATTTAGAACATTCACGCACTTTGATTTTTTGCAACGATAACAATCCTAAAGTGTTTTTATCAAGTGCCGACTGGATGGAACGAAATCTGAGCCGCCGTTTTGAGGTAGGATTTCCCATTTATCAGGATAACATAAAACAAGAATTAATTGATTTATTCTTAATTCAGTGGCGTGATAATACCAAAGCTCGAATCATCAATAAAGCCCAGAATAATTCTTTTAAAAAGTCGCAAGCTGTTTTAAAAAAACGGGGGCAGATGGATATCTATACGTATCTGAAGGATAAGCAAAAGTAAAATCACCTCAACAATAGAGGGCTTTCGGGCTAATTCATATCTTTGAGGACTAAAATTAGTTTCAATCCTTGAATATGAATTCATTTGATGTTGCCGTTATTGGCTCGGGCCCCGGCGGTTATGTTGCCGCTATTAGATGCGCTCAGTTAGGCCTAAAAACTGCTATTATAGAACGTTACAGCGTACTCGGCGGCACCTGCCTCAATGTGGGATGCATTCCGTCAAAGGCTATGCTCGATTCGTCAGAACATTACCATAATGCGGCGCATACGTTTACCGAACACGGTATCGAACTAAGCAACCTTAAGGTAAATCTCCCGCAAATGGTTGCCCGCAAAAACGATGTGGTGAAACAAACTACTGCAGGCATCGATTACCTGATGAAGAAAAATAAAATCACGGTGTTTCACGGACATGGTTCGTTCGAAAGCCGCAATATTATTTCTATTTCCGGCGATAAAGGAAAGACTGAAAAAATTGAAGCAGCCAAAATTATTATCGCCACCGGCTCCAAACCATCATCGGTGCCCGGTGTAACCATCGATAAAAAACGAATCATCACCTCAACAGAAGCCTTGAATCTTAATAGCGTTCCCGAACACATGATTATCATTGGTGGCGGTGTTATCGGCATGGAGATGGGCTCGGTGTATGCACGATTAGGATCAAAAATTTCTGTAGTAGAATACACCGATGCCATTGTTGGTGCATTCGACCGCACCTTGTGCAAGGAACTACAAAAGTCGCTCGCAAAACTCGGCTTCGAATTTTACATGCAGCATAAGGTAACTGCTGCAAGTGTAAAAGGCAAAACCGCCAGTGTAAAAGCCGTTTCGCTGAACGACAGTAAAGAAATTGAACTCAAAGGCGATTATGTGCTCGTTTCAACCGGACGTCGTCCATATACCGACGGGCTAAATCTCGAAAAAGCAGGACTTGCTGCCGACGAACGCGGACGCATTGCCGTTAACGAACATTGCGAAACTGCAGTTCCAGGAATTTATGCCATAGGCGATGTGGTGCGCGGCGCCATGCTTGCCCACAAAGCAGAAGAAGAAGGTGTTTATGTGGCAGAGTGCATGGCCGGTCAGCATCCTCATATTAATCACCTGCTTATTCCAAATGTAGTGTACACGTGGCCCGAAGTAGCATCGGTGGGCTACACCGAAGAGCAACTCAAAACCGATAAACGTGCTTACAAAAGTGGGGCGTTTCCCTTTAAAGCCAGTGGCCGAGCCCGTGCAAGCATGGATACCGACGGCCTCATCAAAGTGTTGGCTGATAAAGAAACCGACGAAATTCTGGGTGTGCACATGATTGGTCCGCGCGCTGCCGATATGATTGCCGAAGCCGTTGTAGCCATGGAATTCCGTGCCTCGGCCGAAGATATTGCACGCATCTCGCATGCGCACCCTACATTCACCGAATCGTTCCGCGAAGCAGCATTGGCAGCCACCGACAACCGTGCATTGCACATCTAACCATGACGCAAACCAAGCATCCGAAACGCTACACCGTAACCGCCGCATTGCCTTACGCAAACGGCCCTGTTCACATTGGCCATCTGGCAGGTTGTTACATTCCGGCCGATACTTTTGTGCGTTTTTTGCGTCTCAGCGGTAAAGAAGTATTGTTCATTTGCGGCTCCGACGAGCATGGCGTTCCCATTACACTCAAAGCCCGCGATATGGGCATTTCGCCACAAGATGTGGTAGATAAGTATCACAAACTCATGGGCGATTCGTTTCGAGATCTTGGAATTTCGTTCGATGTATATTCGCGCACCTCGGCTCCCATTCACCATAAAACCGCGCAGGAATTTTTCCTCAAACTTCACGAAAAAGGAGAATTTACCGAACAAGTAACCGAGCAGTATTTCGATGAACAGGAACAAACCTTTTTGGCCGACCGCTATATTGTGGGCACCTGCCCCAATTGTCAAAGCGATGGTGCATACGGCGACCAGTGCGAGAAATGTGGCAAATCGCTCAGCCCGGCCGATTTGATAAATCCCAAATCGAAACTCAGCGGGCAAGCACCGGTTAAGAAACAAACAAAGCACTGGTTTTTAGCACTCGACCGTTATCAAAAAGAGTGGATCGACAGCTGGATTCTGACACATAAAGACAACTGGAAATCGAATGTTTACGGGCAGTGCAAATCATGGCTCGACCAAGGGCTACAACCTCGGGCCATTACGCGCGATTTGGAATGGGGCGTTAAAGTACCGCTCGAAGGTGAGGATGGCAAAGTACTTTATGTTTGGTTCGACGCACCTATTGGCTATATATCAGCAACTCGCGAATGGGCCGAACAAAAAGGCGACAACTGGGAAAAGTGGTGGAAAGATGAACACAGCAGTCTGGTTCACTTTATCGGCAAAGACAATATTGTGTTCCATTGCATCATCTTCCCTGCAATTCTTAAGGCTCATGGTGGATATATTTTGCCCGACCATGTTCCGGCTAATGAATTTCTGAACCTCGAAGGCGATAAAATCTCGACCTCCCGCAATTGGGCGGTCTGGCTGCACGAGTACTTGGAAGACTTTCCGGGGCGCAGGGATGAACTGCGCTACGTGCTTACGTCAATTGCGCCCGAAACCAAAGATTCCGATTTTAGCTGGAAAGATTACCAGGCCCGTGTAAATAACGAATTGGCCGACATCTTGGGCAACTTCGTAAATCGTGTGATGGTGTTAACGCACAAGTATTTTGGAGGTAAAGTGCCGGTTTCGGAGTTTACACCCTCCGCAGAGGTTGAAGCGGCAGCAACACAAATCTTCGAGCAGATGCCTGAACAAATGCAGCGTTGGCAGTTTCGTCAGGCATTGTTTGATGGGATGAATCTGGCTCGCGCCGGCAACAAATTTTTGGCCGATGCCCAACCTTGGAAGCTGAACCTCGAAACCGACAAAGAAAAAGTGGCCGATATCATCGCATACAGCATCGATATTGTTGCGCGGCTTTCGATTGCACTCTCACCGTTTTTGCCCGATACTTCCTCCAAAATAAGAAAGATGCTCAATTTACCCGAGCTATTTACTTGGAACGATTTACTGGTGAATCATCTGAAAGCAGGCCACAGTTTAGGTTTGCCTGAGATATTATACCGCAAAATAGAAGATGCCGAAATGGATGCGCAGCTGGCAAAGCTCGAAACTTCTAAAGCTTCGCGCGAAATACAAACCCCTCAACATAAGCCTGTGAAAGACGCTATTTCATACGACGATTTCATGAAAATGGACATCCGTGTTGCCACCGTTTTGGAGGCCGAACGTGTGCCCAAAGCCGATAAATTATTAAAGCTGGTGCTGGACACCGGAATTGACAAACGCGTTGTAGTTTCGGGCATTGCCGAGCATTTTACGCCCGAGGAAGTTGTGGGTAGGCAAGTGAGCA
>JBILCR010000124.1:0-6164 GCA_044353055.1 Flavobacteriales bacterium | reverse complement strand
TGTATACGTACACCACTCTATCCATAACATCGGAGCGAGCCGGTCGCAGTAGTGTTGCTTCATCGGTTCGAAAATTGCCCAAGGTCATAAAGCGCTCTCCTCCTGAGGCCGTGAACTTAAAGCTAATTTGCTGCCACTGGGCGGTGTCTTCAATGGGCAGATATTTACGTGTTCGCAACTGTGGTTTAGCATCGATACGCCCGTTATGGTTTGCAGTTATACTGTCTGCAGTAAAACAAATACCAAAATCATCGGTATAGGCCCATGATTCGTCGGCTGCATTGATTTGTAACACTAAAAAATATTGGATATTGGCTTTAAGCGTGCTGTTAAGTTTAACCGAAATGTACTCGCGATAGCCCGGTTGATCGCGGTCGTATAATACCAACCCACAATAGTTTTTACCTTCGGCAGCCTTTTGATGCCCCCGATTGCCCTTATTATTAAGAACTAAATGAGGCATTGCGTTCGTTGGACTGCGCCATGGTCGTACCAGATCGAATGGCAGTTTTTGTTTTGATTGACGTCCGCTTTTAATGCGCTCGAAACTGCCGTTTGGTATGAAATTCTGACCCACAACAGTTCCTGAGCTGAACAGCACAAAAAGCACAAATAAAACAAATGGTTTCATCGCTCGAATCTCATTTATTAAGCGTAGAAAAAGAACGATCCAATTCATCGTTTTTGGCCATTAACCATGAAAAATCGGCCAGCGGACGCAGGGTTTCGAGTCCATTTTTTTGTTTAGTACTCAGCGGCGTTCGATTGAGCTTTGCCCTCATAAGCTGGTTGCAAATGAGCACAAAATTATGATAGGTTTTCTTCTGCAACTCTGAAATTGTAGTATTTCGACGCAGGTAAACCTTAAACGCATCAACCAATGAAGAGAAAGCATCATGCGCATTCATTTCGTAATACACCTTCATGAGAAGCGATTTAGAATCGAGATGATAGTACACATCGTTAAACTCAACGCGTAAGAGCATGCGCAACGCTTTATCCAGTTCGTTTCTCGAAAAATGTACCCATGCCATAGAATACGTATAGGCATTTTCGGCAAAGCTAGGATGGAGCATATTTTTGTGTGATTCAATAAAATTGCCTACCCAATCGTGGGCCCCCAATCGAAGCCCCGTAGTAACGATATTTTTAAAATCGGGCTGAGAAATATAATTGCCTTCGAAAAGTAAGCCCTTAGAGAGCATGGCCTGATACAAATTAAAAATATCTCTCAACGCATCAGAATCTCCAGCATTAATGCGTTTAATGCAAAAATTCTGGGCAAAAACATAAAGTCCTCTTTCTTCTGTTTTGCTAAAAAGGTGGCCAAACTCTTCGAGCGCTTTAAGCAGCGAAGGATAGGTTTGAGCATTGGGTTCGGATAAACTCTCGTGAATTATGCGGTACACGAAAATAGCAGGAATATCGTCGAACGTACCTTTTTTTAGATGCTGAACCAGATCGTCAAAAAAACTCAGATTGTACTTAACCGACAAAATATTGCGTCGGTTAATCATTTCGCAGTAATAGCGAAAGCCTCGAGCCAGATAGGTTATCTCGAGATTATCAATTAAATCCTGCAGTGAATCGTCGAATGCCCGATTGCGATTTCCCGATGCATACGAATAATTGAGCTCGCTGATGCGGTGGAGGTTATAATAATAATCGCTATCGCGAAAGACCGACTTATTGTTGAGTTCTGTAATTTTTTCGAGTTCCTGGAGGAAAAACTTATCGATATGCCTGTTATGATGCGATTTAGCGAGATAATATTTTTGCTGAAACGCATCTTTTTGAAACTCGTTCCATGCAATAAAATCTTCGAGCAATTGGGTTAAATCGCTTTGCAGGTATCGCATTTTTTGTTCATCTAAACCCGTTTTCGGGTAATGCTTTTTGAAGAATGCTTCCTTGCTAAGCTTTGATTGTGTAAAATCGTCGGCATATTTGAGAAGGTAGCCATAAAACTCTTCCAAACTTTTATTGCGATTGTGTATGGGAGACGCCAAATAAAGTTGGAAATCGCGCAATTCCTTTTTGGATAATCTGCCCAATAACTGTAAAAGTTTGCCTGACTGCATATTTGATTTGGCTATAAAGGTACTGCAATTCAAACCTGAAACGGAATGTTGATTTTTATACTTATTTACGATAAAATACAAAATATCAGCAAATCATATCTTTCTAATAATGTGCATTTTAATTTCGAATGAATCTATTTTATCGCTAAAGCCTATCTCAAAATTTTCCGATACTGCACGAAAATTGTATGCGTGCTTATAAAATATAGGTAACTAAATTCACAACACTAAAAACGAAAACTCATGCGGAACGTTAACGTAGCTTTTCAATTTACAGGCTTATTTGTAGCGGCCTTATTATGCCAGCAATCACTTGGTGCCACCGGCGAAAAAGTTGAACTCATTATACGTGGAGAGGCATTGCGTGCGTTAGAAGCGGGCACATCGATTCATGTACACATGAATTTGGATGGAATAAAACCCACTCATTTTGAAACTAATGCGGTAAATAATCCCTTTACCAATTTGGACGATTTTAGAATTGAAAGCCGTAGCGACGGAAAAGTTGATGTTGATATAATTATCCGTGCTGAAAATATAAACAGCACCAACCAAGGCTCTGATACTGAAGTAATGGTTGGAGTGATGGATTTAGATTACATCACTGTGGATAATATTTCTGGTGTATATGAAACCGGCT
This sequence comes from Flavobacteriales bacterium, assembly GCA_044353055.1. GTDB lineage: Bacteria > Bacteroidota > Bacteroidia > M30B66 > M30B66 > CAMCXT01. The sequence continues at coordinate 3,443 of JBILCR010000124.1, read as the reverse complement.
CTGAATCAAACAGCAATGTGCAGGCCCGAATCATGAAAGGAGATGAAACTAATTCGAATGAGATCACAGCCGACTTAAATTTTAAAGCTGAAACCAATACTTTTCAGGGCTTAGCCGATGAGCTGGTGGTGTTTCCTAATCCTGCCGTTGGTGGAATATTTAACTTAAAAATCAGTGGAATAGAAATACTGGGTGACATTTCGGTTCACAACGCGCTTGGAGCTGTTGTGGCAATTATTAAACCTGAGATAAACCATTCTGTTCAGGAAATAAAGCTGAATAACCTTCCGGAAGGCGTTTATTATCTTCGTTTAAGCACAGATAAGGGTGAAAAAATTCGCAAGTTTCAAATTGTAAATCGTTAAGAATTTACATATCGTTTTTAAAGCGCAATGGAATTCCATTGCGCTTTTTGCTTTGTAGAATATAGGGGATCAAAAGGCCCATGATAAGACAGTGTTCCGAAATCGTCATTAATTATAGCACTAAGCAAGCTGAGGTCGCCTGCAACCGGAAATCTATGCCCTGCACCTACGCTCTATTACTAAGACATAAAGCATTTGTAACTCTTTTGATTGACTGTCTCCACTTTTGGCAGAAAAATCAGGCATACGGCCTTACACCAGATGCCGTTGGAACCAAAAACAAATAAGCATGGTTTGCTATAATACCTAAAATTACCCGTAATTGATAATCAACGAGGACGTAATAAGCGTAACATCCAAAGACTCATTCGTTGGTTTGGACACACTAAAACCAGTCCATTAAAATTGGATGTTATTAGTAGTGGCAAATCCTTAATTATTCAATAGGAGATACAATAAGGAATCGCTTCATTGGAATCTTGAGAAGCGAATAAAACCTACAAAAAGGAAGTTAAATTAAGTTCTAAACCACATGCATAATGAAAGTATGCACTAAGGCCGCCCCATATTCCGCAAATGATTAACGTGCGATGCCAATGCATAACGCATTTTAGGATGCTCTATGTAGGGAATACCAAACTCATTACAAGCAGAACGTATAATCTTGCTGATTTCGGGATAATGTACGTGAGATATTTTCGGGAACAGATGATGTTCAATTTGAAAATTTAAGCCACCTACCCACCACGAAATGAGTTTGTTTCGAGTGGCAAAATTGGCTGTAGTTTTAAGTTGATGAACTGCCCATTCGTCGCTCAATTTACCCAAAACAGGCTCAGGGAAACTGGTTTCTTCAATGGTATGCGCCAACTGAAAAACAATACTTAAAACCACTCCTGCAAAAAGCGTCAGTGAGGCAAACCCAATGAGCCAATTCACAAATCCTACACTCCAAATAGGCAATGCTACAAACAAAACAACATGAAGTAACTTAAACAACCAAAACGAAAGATGCTCATTAACACTCATTTTTTTAATCGGCACGCTTCCAATCTTACCTGAAAAGTACTTTCTGTAATCGGTAAAGAAAATCCAATAGATATAGAGCAGCGAGTATGCACACCAAAAGTAGAGATGCTGATACTTATGCATCTTCCTGAATTTTTGCGTACTGCACAACCTTAAAAACGGACGAGCCTCAATATCGTCGTCAATACCATCAACATTGGTGTAGGCATGATGAATTACATTGTGTTTGGTCATCCACATAAAAAGATTGGCTCCCAAAACATTTAGCGACAAGCCCGCTGCTTTATTAAGCCAACCGTGTTTACTGAAAGAACCATGAGCACCATCGTGCATTACATTAAAACCTATGGCTGCTGTTAGTCCTCCTAGCATAATACACTCCGGAATGGCTAGCCAAACTACGGGTGTAAAAAACACTAAATGCACATAGAGTGCTATGTATGCTGCTGTTAATAAGAAGGCTTTAAAGTAAAGTCGATAATCGCCGGTGGGTGTTTTGCCGGTACTTTCGAAATAGTGGTTTATCCTGCTCTTCAGCTCTGCGTGAAATCCTTCCTGCACGGAGGTAAACTTGGGTAATGCCATAATAAGGGTTGTAAGGGAGGGTAGATCCCAAAACAGGGGCTAAGTTAAACGATTATTTCAGATGCGTAATCACCTTGCGTTACGAAACCTATGTTTTTATTAACATTTAACTTTTGAAAGACCTCTATAAAGCCCTAATTCCTTTGAAAGTGCAATTAGGGAAAGGCAGAAATAAGGCCCCCCATAATCCCCAAACATACCACCCAATAACCGGCATGAATGGCAATGTATTTCCAAGAGCGTCGCTCAAATAAAGACGAAACCGTAATTATTGGAAGCGCTAAAAACAAACCTGTAAAACTTCCGTGGAACGCACCATGTTTAAAGGTCCTGAATTCCATACCATAACGCTTCATTGTTTCCTGGTAAAATGTATTCAATTCAGATCCTTCCTTATTGAGTTCGGCCGAATTGGCCAGCATCGAATAAAAATGAAACTGATGCACTACCAGAAACTGCAAGATAAAAGCAGCAATTATTGAACATAATGCTACAAGCAGCATTACGCGAGGCATGCGTTTAGTATCGTCGGGCCCAGGCACTATGCCCGATTCCTTCATCCAAACCGTACCTAAAACTTTGGGATGGTACCAAACAAACCCCAAAAGCAGCGGAACTAGTGCCGAAAGCAGCACTACCGGAAAATTTATATTTATCATTTTATTAAGAATTTATTTAACCGGAAATCCTCTTTTGCGCATCAAAGCCTTACTGTCGGCAGGTTTACCTCTAAATGCGTTGTACCCAAGTTCGGGATCAATGGTATTACCTACCGAAAACACATTTGAATATAGTGCCTTCGCCACAGTTTTATCGTAAGGTCCACCGGCCGAGGTAAATGCCTCAAAGGCATCTGCCGTTAAAACGTCAGACCATAAATAGCTGTAGTATCCGGCCGAATATCCATCGCTTGAAAATATGTGTGCAAATTGTGGTGAGCGGTGGCGCATTACAATTTCGCGCGGCATTCCCAATGCTGCGAGCGTTTCGCGCTCAAAGCGATCGGCATCAATATTTTTTTCCTTACTTAAATGATATTTCATATCTACCAAAGCACTGGATAAAAACTCCACCGTGGCAAAACCTTCATTAAAGGTTGATGCTTTCTCTATGCGCTTAACCAGATCTTCAGGTATGGGCTTCCCTGTTTGATAATGCAAAGCAAAACGCTGTAAAACCTGAGGTGTTGCAAGCCAATGCTCGAGAAGCTGCGAAGGAAATTCTACATAATCGCGCACCACAGAAGTGCCTGAAAGCCCCGGATATGTTACGTTCGAGCACAATCCATGTAAGGCATGACCAAACTCGTGGAACAAAGTGGTAGCATCATCCCACGAAATGAGAACGGCCTCGCCGGGTTTTCCTTTCACAAAGTTTGAATTATTAGAAACAATGGTGGTAATTTCTTTTCCATTGATGCGGCTTTGATTTCGGTAGGCGTTCATCCAGGCACCCGATCGTTTT
>JBILCR010000123.1:0-6210 GCA_044353055.1 Flavobacteriales bacterium | reverse complement strand
AAATCCATGTTCCACTTCTCGGCAACAGTTAAAATTCCGATGCGAAGTGCTGCTTGCGGCCGCGTATAGGTAAAGGGGAGCAGATGCTGATGTCTTTCGTTATCGAATACGACGTAATTCATGCTTCAAAAATAAAAAAGCCTTCCGTAATGGGAAGGCTTTTAGAGTTTATTGCAGACAAGGTAATTATTGAACCTTGCTTTGGTGATTTTTGTAACGGTTGCGGAATTTATCCACGCGGCCCGCAGTATCCACAAGCTTAATTTTGCCGGTGTAGAACGGATGCGAAGATGCTGAAATTTCAAGCTTAGCAAGCGGATATTCGTTACCGTCTTCCCAAACAATAGTTTCTTTGGTATCGATGCAAGAACGTGTTAAAAAAGTAGTTTCGTCTGACATGTCTTTAAACACTACGAAACGGTAGTTGCTTGGGTGAATATCTTGTTTCATGGCACTCGTGTTAATAAAAAGGATGGCAAAAGTAATATTTTGTCTCTAACTATCCAAAACGAAATGTAAAAATAATTGAGCATTAATTTAAATAACGTGTGAGCCACGTGTTTTCTGCCGGCACCTTCCATCGTAATTTAAGGTCAATACCTTTCGTTAACGTGTTATCGAATACTTGAGTTTGCTTATTAATTCTTCCGTTTGCGATCTCCTTCTTGAACACCGACATATCGCCGTTTTTTAATGCTCCATCCTCGGAGAGCCAGGCTACTTGCATGCGGTCCATCAATATAATGTTAAATGCACTTTCGATGCTGCTAATCCAATGTACCGATTTATCAATTGAGCATCCTGATGCAGCAACCTTTTGAGCATCAACACTCAGAATTATAAAAAGGCCTTCAATTACCCTACATTGTGCGTCGAGCTGGGCACCGTGCGAAGCCCATTCATCGCAGAATGCATTGCCTAAAACTCGTATTTTATCTTGCTCTTCTGCGCTCAACTTTCGGTTGCTTTGATAAATCCAAATGCGGTGGTCATCCCCGATATGGGCAAATACATTTTGAATGGCACTGTCGAACATGGTACAAATTTGCTTGATGCTACAAACATAAGCAATCAAATACAGACTTTGGCTTTGCGTGGAAACGCCTACTTGAGTTCAGTTTTATGAGGCATTGCACATGGTATTGTATTATAAATGCATGAATTGTACCTTTGCCCAAATTTTAATTCATGGCAACTACCTCAGACGTTTCAGTAGGAACATTTATCCGTTATAATGGAGAGCTTTGCGTGATTACCGAATGGCAGCATCGTACGCCCGGTAATCTTCGTGCTTTTTATCAGGCAAAAATGCGTAATGTTAAAAACGGCAAATCAGCCGAAAACCGTTTTCGTTCGGGCGAAGAGGTAGAAATTGTACGCGTAGAGATGCGTCCTTTGATGTACAGTTATAAAGAAGGCAACATGTTGGTATGTATGGACAATGAAACCTATGAACAGGTTTATATTGATGAACCCTTGTTTGGCGACGGCGTGAAATTTATGAAAGAGTCGATGGAGATTTATGCTGCATTTGAAGGCGATAATGTTATTTATGCCGAGCCTCCAAAACAAGTTGAACTTGAAGTTACCTACACCGAACCGGGGGTTAAAGGCGACACTGCCACAAAAACCTTAAAACCCGCTACGGTAGAAACTGGCGCTACGGTAAATATTCCTTTGTTCATTAACATCGGAGAGAAAATTAAAGTAGATACCCGCACCGGTGAATACCTTGAACGCGTAAAATAATTTAAGCATTCCATCATTTTTAGCAGCCCGAAGAATTGTTTTCTTTCGGGCTGTTTGTTTTCTAAGCATCTTTAATTGCAATAGCTTTGCTAGATGCCTGATGTTGCACTTTTACTCCCCGAGTTTTCCTTTAGCCTAAGATTATTGCCTGAAAAAGCGGCGTTTATAGAGGAGATGCAAACGCTTTTAATTGCCGACCCACATTTTGGGAAATCGGCTACGTTTCGCAAAGGCGGCATTCCCATACCTGACACCCTGTTGCGTAACGATTTGAATCGTCTTTCGCAGCTCGTGAACCGCACCTCGGCAAAAAGCCTGATTGTACTCGGCGATTTTTTTCATAGCGAATTAAACTCAGAATGGGATGCCTTTCTTAACTGGAAAAAACAATATAAAGAACTCATACTACAGGTAATTCCGGGCAATCATGATAAGGCCATGCTTAAATTTATGCAAGCTGAAAATCTGCTCAGCGAAAGGATGCTACGGCTTGGACCATTGCATCTCTGTCACGAACCGCCCAAAGACTTAAGTGTGCCCGCCATTTGTGGACACATTCATCCTTCATTAACGTTAAAAGGTGTAGCCCGTCAAAAAATAAAATTACCGGCATTTATTCTGCTTAAAAATACACTCATACTACCGGCATTTGGATCATTTACCGGCACCGAGGATTTGAGCAAACAGCATTACCGAAAGGCTTGGGTAGCACACTCCGATAAAGTTTGGGAAATTAATTGATACAGGCCAGTTTAATCAAAGTTTCCTGCCATTTAAAACAAAATCTACAGTTGCGTGTTTTTAACGCTTGAAAAAAATAATGTGCCGTATGAAACGTTTCTTGAGCCTTGTTTGCATTGTAATATGCACCATTAACACAAACGCACAAACCTTTGTGGAAGGCGGAATTTATTCCAATACTACATGGGGTCTTGCGGGTAGCCCTTACGTTGTTATCGGATCTGTAGTAGTTTTTCCAGGTAAAACATTAACTATTGAACCCGGTACAGAAGTTAAGTTTATTGCAGACTCTACATTCAATACCGGGAATTTAAAATACCTTGAAATACGTGGAACCTTAAACGCTATAGGCACGGCAGAAAATCCCATTGTTTTTACTAGTTCAGATACTTCAGATGGATTTTTCAATTGGATGGGCATTCGAATCAAGGGTAGCCAAGGGGGCACTTTTCAAATGAATCATTTTGAATTGCACAACTCCTGGTATGGTTTACATAACGACATTTCTGAACCTGGAGTTGGGTACGCCTTTACAAATTGTGTATTCAAAAGAAACAATTATGCTATTCAGCTTAATGCCGATATGAATTACACGAGTTGTGTATTCGAAAAAAACGCCGTTGGTCAAGCCGCTCAAATTCAATATGGCAGCTTAACTGCGAACAACTGTGTTTTTAATCAGAATTTTTGTTCGTTCACTTGGTCAAACAGTATATGGGTAAACAATTGCATCTTTAGCGGAAACCAGAACAACATCATTGGCTCCCCAGGAACTCTTCAAAACTGTGGTTTTTACAACAATGTAAATGCCATTACAGAATCTGCGAACATGCAAATTTCTAATTGTATTTTTGAAAACAATCAAATAGCCGTTGATGAAAACGGAAATTCGACTATTGCCGATTGCCAATTCTTGAATAATGACATTGCAGTTAAAATTGGCGAGAATTCCTCTTTAGTCAATAATACTATATCAAACAATCAAATTGGAGTTCAAGTGCGGGCTTACAATCCCACAACTACCACTATTAGTAATAACCTAATTTGCAATAATGCGCTTTATAATCTAGAAAATTTGACAGATAGAAATTTCGAAGTTAACACAAACTGTTTCTGTTCGACAGATTCCACAACTATCGAAACAAGCATTTTTGATGGATACGACGACATTACGAAAGGGCTAGTGAATTACACCATATACGACGACTCGTGCAACAATGCGCTTCGGGTAATTGCAAAAGTTATTTTAGAAGAACCCACTTTTATCAATAACAATGGAACCAAAGACAACATCTGGAGTTTGAGAAATATAGAAAATGGTATTGAGATTAATTCAAGTGAGTCGCGTTCAATAAAAATAACCAACCTCGCAGGACAATTGGTGTATGATGCTTTCATTACACCGGGATCAACTCGTATTTATTTGAAGTCTAATTCGGGTATTTATATCATTTCCGATAATCAGGGCAATTGGTCGAAATTCGTTCTCAACTAGCCATAGCAAGATGCGCAAAATTAATGCTGCTGATCGAGCAAATAAATTAATGCTGCCATAGCGGCTGCTCCTAACTCAAGCTCTCGCTTATTAACATGCTCAAAAACATCATTAGCCGCATGATGATGATCGAAATACCGCTGCGAATCGGGAACAAGTCCAATACACACGGTGCCCTGTTTTTTCAAGGGGCCAATGTCTACACCGCCGCCGCCTTTTTTAAAATCATGTAGCCCATAGGGCTCAAGAAGCTTACGAAAGCGTGCTATTTTTTCTATAACAACAGGATCGTCGCTGTCTATAGCAAAGCCGCGTGGACTAAATCCACCGCGGTCAGATTCAATGGCAAAAATGTGCTTTTCGTTTAGCGAATCGGCCCAAGCAGCATAACGTTTTGCTCCTCGAGCACCATTTTCTTCGTTCATAAACATAACCGCACGCAATGAGTGCCTAGGTGTATAGCCTATGTTTTTTAGTATGCGGAGGGCCTCTATACTTTGCATGCAACCGGCTCCGTCATCATGCGCACCCTCGCCGTTATCCCAGGCATCGAGGTGGCCTCCGCAAATAATATACTTATCCGGAAATAACGTGCCGCGTAATTCTCCTACCACATTGTGCGATAGGGTATCGGGGCGTGTTTCGCAATTGGTATAAATCTCGGCGTTAACTGCTTGCTGAGTTTTTAATTGCTGGTAAAGCCACGTAGCGTCTTCGGTACTAATCGCTAAAGCGGGAATCTTAGGCCATGCAGTATCATAACTCATACTTCCGGTATGCGGAAATTCATCCTCGCGCAGATTCATGCTTCGCACCAAGGTGGCTTTAGCCCCGTACTTTGCCGCTTTTGACGGGCCCGCCCAACGTTGATCCACACATCCGCCGTAAGCTTCAAATGTGTGTATGTGGCGAGGTTCCATGGGCCTACTGAAGAATACTATTTTGCCTTCAATGGATTTCTTACCGAGGGAATCGAGCTGTTCGAGACTTCGAACGGCAATGATTTCGCCTTTGGCGGTTCCCCCAACACTTCCTCCTAATGCGCAGGCCTTGAGTGCGCGATTTGTATTTTTAAAATTTACCGCAACAGAGCACTTGCTGCCCCGTTTCCAATTGGGAACAAGCATTTCCTGCAAAAAAATGCGGTCAAAGCGTTCGGCTTCAAACACCGATTGAGTAAACGCAACGGCTTTTGCCGCACCTTCAGAGCCTGAAAGCCGGGGTGGGATATTTTTGCATAAGAACTTTAGATCGGAATAGCACCTGCTTGAGGTTAGTGCCGCATCAAAAATTCGTCGAATCATGAGCGAATCGCTGGCCGATTGCGCATCAAGAAAAACAGGTAAACTTAGCAGCAGGAAACAGGTAATTAACCTGATGACCATAAATAATGACTTAAGGGTTGGCTTATAACGGCAAATCAAAATCGTTACGGTCCACCATGGTATGAATGGCCTTGCCCTTTTGAAGGCTTAAAATTTCTTTCCGCAAATCACCCAATCTTTGCATTTCATCGTGGCTGGGCTTTTGATCCTCGGCTACAGGCAATTGCATATTTACCTCATTAACAAAATCATTGGATGCATCTTCGCTATACTGTTCCAGCAACGTGTCCAATTTTTTTAATTGTTGTTCCTGATCTTGTGATAATGACATTACGAACGGAATTAAAGATTATACGAGTAAAATTGTGGAATTATATTGGCTTAAGCATTCACGCCACCATAGAGTTATTAACATAATACCTTGGGATAAATCAAAATTGCATGATAATCAACCAAAATACGAACGTAGAATAGACCCAATAGCGTTAGGAAATAACTTACTTTTGCATCGTAAGAAACATGAAAAGGATCGTCTTTATATTAGCAATTTTTGCAGCACATCTGGCACATGCGCAAGACGTCAAACGCTGGACCTTACAGGAATGTATAGATTATGCATGGAACAATAATCTGCAGTTGCGGCAAAACGCTTTACAGATAGATCAGGCCAATGTAAATTTACTCCAGAGCAAAGCGCAAGCATTGCCCAGCGTGTCGGCATCTGGAAATCATACTTACAATACCGGCCGACGCATCGACCCATTTACCAACCAATTTGCCGACCAGCGCGTGCTTTCACAAAATTTTAGTGTAAGCAGCGGGGTCAATTTATTTGCCGGTTTAAGCAATTGGAATGCAATACGTGCAGCGGGATTAAGTTTAAAATCGGCACAGCTACAA
>JBILCR010000122.1:0-6211 GCA_044353055.1 Flavobacteriales bacterium | reverse complement strand
GTATTTCAGGTTTACCTTATTATCGAAACTAAAGCCGGTTTCAGTATTATAATTGGTTTGAAGCTGTATTTTATCGCCAATCTTACCGGTAAGGTTCATCTGAATTTTCTGCTGAAAATTGAACGAGCCTACTCTTTGCTGGCGAATAGGTAGCGCGGGATTTTGGGTTCGCACAAAATTTCCTCCGAAAATAAGTTCGGCGGATCCTTGCGGACGAATATCAATGACGTTGCTTCCGAAAATACCGGCAAATGCCTCGCCCGGTACGATAATTCTGGGTTGAAAGCCTTTTTGTTTGTTAACATCATCTCCTTCTACTCTTTCGCGCCAGTTTCGCAAAATGGCATTGTTGAAATCCTCGTCGAGGTATTCCTGAAACGACATGTAATCGGGATACCTAAAATTAAGGCTTCCCATTTTGCTGCTGATGTCGTATTCGTTCGTTTCGGTATTAAGATCGACGTTGTTGGTAACATTGGCGGGATCTTTCAGGAAAAACGGATTGGGCGTAGGATCGGTAGGATCCAGATCTTCATCATCGAATGGAAAGGGAAGCTGAATGAGGGTATCCGTTTCCGTAGAATCCCCGGGGCCTTTAAAATTTACCGTTTCGCTATCGTATGGACGGCTGTTGGCGCTCCATACGACAAAAAGCATGAGGGCCAAGGCAACCGTAAAGTAGCGATATGGTGTTGCGGTTTTCAAAAAATCAAGAGGCTAAAATACAACGATTTTGTGCAACACATAGCATATTAGATAAGCTTAAGCGATTGTTTGATGAGCTCTTCAACGGTTAGGTTAGTGTTAGCGTTATTTAATACCTTATCGAGTGCCTTTTCGGCATTAGCCTTGGGGAATCCTAATAAAGTCAGTGCGGTTAACGCCTCATGGCGTACAATATTGTGCGGACCCGAAAAAATTTCTGTCGCTCCACCTACGCTATCAAATTTGCCCTTAAGATCGATAAGAATTCGTTGCGCTGTTTTCTCACCAATACCCTTTACTGCTTTGAGTTTAGCTACTTGGCCATATACTACACACTCCGCAATTTCATCTGCGCTAAGCGAAGATAAAATCATTCGAGCGGTTCCTGCACCCACGCCAGAAACCGATATAAGCAAGCGAAATGTTTCGCGTTCGGAACGTTTAAAAAAGCCATAGAGCTGGTGAGCATCCTCTTTAATTACCTGGTGGCAATACAGTTTAGCTTCCTGTTTGGTGCTTATTTCGCTAAAGGTGCTAAGGCTAATATTCAGCAAATACCCCACACCTCCTGCGTCAATTACAGCATAGGTGGGCGTTTTTTCGATCAGATTTCCTGAGATATAATCAAACATTAACTGCGGGTTTGTGCGTCAACAACTGCTAAGGTAACCATATTCACAATTTCGCGCACCGAACTGCCCAATTGCAGCACATGTACCGGTTTTCGCATGCCTAGAAGGAGTGGGCCAATGGCTTCAGAACCTCCAATTTCTTGCATCATTTTATAGGCAATGTTACCGGCTGCTAGGTTAGGGAAAATGAGTGTGTTTACCTGCTCTCCTGCAAGCTTCGAAAATGGAAATTGCTCTTGAAGCATATCGTTATTAAGGGCAAAATTGGCTTGTAACTCACCATCAACAATTAAATCGGGATATTTTTCATGTAAAATCTTTACGGCTTCTCTTGATTTAATTGCGTCGTCGCCTTCTGAAGATCCGAAATTGGCATACGACACCAGGGCAATGCGGGGTGTGATGTTTAGATTACGCACCGCTTCGGCAACCAAAACAGTGATCTCGGCCAGTTCATTGGCTGTAGGATTGATGTTAACCGTAGTATCGGCAAAAAAGTAAGGCCCTTTTTTGGTCATCATGATGTATAAACCGGCCACACGACTCACTCCTTTTGCTTTGCCGATAACTTGCAATGCGGGCCGAATGGTATCGGGATACTTTCGGGTGAGGCCCGACACTAACGCATCTGCTTCGCCTCGATGTACCATCATAGAGCCAAAATAATTGCGCTCGCGCATGATTTCGCGCGCTTCGAAAATGGTAAATCCTCTTCGTTGCCGCAGCTGGTAAAACATATCGCCGTAGGAAAGCACCCGTTCGGCCTGTTCGGCGTTTCGCGGGTCAATAATCTCCAAACCGTCAATACGAATAGAATTTTCCTGTGCAATTTGTTCAATCTTTTCTTTGTTACCGAGCAGCACCGGAATGGCAATGCCTTCGTTTCTAACTACCTGAGCAGCTTTTAAGATTTTATAATGATCGGCCTCGGCAAAAACCACTTTCTTGGGGGCCGTTTTGGCGCGTGTAGTAATGCGTTCCATCAACTTATTGTCCATGCCCATACGGCGCGACAATTCTTCCTTATAAGCATCCCAATTGCTAATGGGCGCTTTAGCCACTCCCGACTCCATGGCTGCTTTAGCCACAGCTGGTGCAACGGTGGTAATTAAGCGAGGATCAAGCGGTTTTGGGATAATATATTCGCGACCAAATTCGAGATTAGTTTTGTTATAAGCCATATTTACCATTTCGGGCACCGGCTGCTTTGCCAGATCGGCAATGGCGTAAACGGCGGCCAGTTTCATGGCTTCGTTGATGGTGGTAGCTCTAACATCAAGTGCACCTCTAAATATAAACGGGAACCCCAATACGTTATTCACTTGGTTGGGAAAATCAGAACGACCGGTAGCCATAATAATGTCGGGTCGCGCTTCAAGGGCATCGGGGTAGGTTATCTCAGGGTCGGGATTTGCCAAAGCAAAAACAATGGCATTAGGCGCCATGCTCGATACCATGTCTTTTGAAACAATATTTCCTTTTGAAAGTCCCACAAAAACGTCGGCTCCAACAAGTGCCTCGCTCAGTTTGGTAAAGGGTACCTGACGGGCAAATCTACGTTTCTGATCGTCAATATCGTTGCGGTCTTTCGAAATAACCCCTGTTGAATCGCACATTATTAAGTTTTCGGGCAATACACCTAGCTGCAGGTATAAACTAGCGCAAGAAATGGCCGAGGCTCCGGCACCATTAAAAACTACTTTTACCTCCGAAATTTTTTTGCCTGCCAGTTCCAACGCATTGAGCAAAGCCGATCCGGTTATTATGGCTGTACCGTGCTGGTCGTCGTGCATGATGGGGATGCTGAGAGCTTCTTTTAAGCGGCGCTCAATTTCGAAGCACTCGGGAGCTTTAATATCTTCGAGGTTTATGCCTCCAAAAGTGGGTGAAATAGCTTTTACCGTATTCACGAAGCTTTCAATATCGGTGGCGTCAATCTCTATGTCGAAAACATCGATATCTGCAAAAATTTTAAAGAGTACGCCCTTACCTTCCATTACAGGTTTTGAGGCTTCGGGACCAATATTGCCCAGCCCCAGAACAGCGGTGCCATTAGAGATTACGGCAACCAAATTGCCCTTTGCTGTGTATTTATAAACATCGTCGGGTTGGGCATGAATTTCAATACAAGGCTCGGCTACTCCGGGCGAATAGGCCAGCGAGAGGTCGCGTTGGGTTGAAGTAGGTTTGGTAGGAACCACCGCTATTTTTCCGGGCTTTCCCTTTGCATGATAGTCAAGCGCCTGTCGTTTCTTATAATCGTCCATAATGGGGCATCTTAAATTGTAAGTACATGATTCTTTCCTCAATGTTGAAGAAAGCGCAAAAATAACGTAATTCGTTTGGCCTGCTTACCTGTAATGCGGTAATTTTTCCACCATCAAAATATCCATTTGGCGCTCTATATTTGTGAGGAAATGGAAAAGTATTTTAAAGCGCGCATAGCTGTATTAACCGGCGCCGGTATTTCGGCTGAGAGCGGTCTTCGTACCTTTCGCGACTCAAACGGCCTGTGGGAAGAGCACTCTATTGAGGATGTTGCCACACCCGAAGCATGGCAACGCAATCCAGAGTTGGTTACGCGATTCTATAATATGCGTAGGATGCAGTTGGCCGAAGTAAAACCCAATGCTGCCCATTTTGCTCTTGCCAAACTAGAGCAGCATATTCCTACGGTAGTAATTACCCAAAATGTGGACGATTTGCACGAACGTGCCGGCAGTAAAAACCTGTTGCATCTGCACGGCGAGCTCGTTAAAATGCGCAGTGTAAATGCTGGCGGACCTTCAATTAATGTGGGCTACGAACCGGTAACATACGGTGTAAAAAACGAAGCCGGAGAGTTGCTTCGGCCCGATATTGTGTGGTTTGGCGAGGCGGTGCCATTGATTGAAACAGCGGCAGCGCTTTTTTCGCATGCCGAAATGGTATTGGTAGTGGGCACCTCGCTGCAAGTATATCCTGCGGCTGGACTCTTAAATTCGGCTCCTTTTAGCAGCGATAAATTTTATATCGATCCTTCTGAATACACCGGTCGCCCCCTGGCAAATCTCAAACACCTCAAAGAGCCAGCTGCACAGGCGCTGCCGCGCTTAGTAGATGAATTGATTCAGCGCTTATCATAAAAGTTTGGATGCACATTTCCTTTTTTATTATCAAAAAAAGCAAGCTCCGGACTTCAGTCCGGAGCTTGAAAATCACCGACATAAATATTCTCAAATCACCTTGAAGTCCGGAGCTTGAAAATCGTTCTTTCCAAATCTAATGCTGCACCACGATTTTAATTGTTGAACGCAAGGTTGCCGATTGCGCTTGCAACATGTAAATTCCATTGGCAAGCTGCGAAACAGGAATGATACCCGATGTTGCAGCATTTGTTTGCGTATATACTTCATTCCCTGCCAGCGAATAAAGCGAAAGTGTTAACGGTTCGCCCTGCGTTTCGAGAGTGTAGTTCAATTCGTTGGCTGCCGGAATTGGACGGGCAGCAAGCAAGGTAGTGTTTGACTTCGGATCGTTTTTTATGCTCAACACATAATCCAAATAGCCAATATGCCCTAAGGTATCGGTGAAAAGATTCACGTTAAAATCGCCGGCAAAATATAGCCTTTCGTTGTGGAGCGAAATCGTTCGGATGGGTCCATCGGGCACCAGCAGCGGATTGTATGAATTGTAGAACGTGCCGCCCACATCCTGAAACCGCTGGTAGGCCATAAGGTTATTTCCATAAGTCAACATAGTGGTGCAGAAAAAATCGCCCCCGCAGAGTAAATTACTACCGTCAGATTCAATCGAGTAAATACCGCTGCCCCAAAAGCCTTCCTCCATGCCGGCTTCTGCGCCAATAAGCGTTTCCCAACTTTCGTTTTGATCGTTAAACATAGCCAGTGCACAGGTATCGATACCCGAAATCATATCGCATGCTGCATATAGCGCACCGTTGTGAATTGCAAAGTCATTTACCGGTGTAGTGGTTCCAAAGCCAAGTGAACCCATGTAGGCATTGTCGTAGGTGGCCACATTAAACCTCGGAGCTCCCGTTGCTAGTTCAAAGCTTCCGCCTACTAGGAGTTTGTTGTTCCACACTTCGAGGGTGCGCACCCCTTCTCCGGAGATAAAACCCTGAGCAACATCTTCCCACTGCGAACCATTCCAGCGCACTAAAAGTCCGCTAAATTTGCCGCCGGCATATATGGAGCCGTTGTAAAGTGCAAGCGCGTGCACATCGCCATCGAGTGCGCCCATGCTCGCCCATGTACCTGTAATTATATCATACATGGCCACATGCGGTGCCGATTCGCCCTCACAAAGTGTAAAGTCGCCTCCGATGTATAGCTTGTTATCATGCAATAATAAGGTGCGAATGGTGTCGTTGGTACCCATGCCGAGCGACATCCAATCGAAGCCGGCAAAACCGTTAGTCCATGCAATAATGTTTGATGCGCTTACTCCCGAATTTGAGGCTGAAAATCCACCTGCCATAAAGATGGTTTGGTCGTTAGGCTGAAAAGCTGTGGCCAAAACGGTTCCATTCAATCCGCCGTTGAGGTCGAACGCGTTCGATTGAGGAGGATAGCCCGGCTGTATCCAAGCCAGCTCATCAATTGTAAATCCATGCGCAGCGGCCCATTGCGCCACCCCTGGTGTTTTAATGTGATTGATGTATGCAAATTTTTCGCGGCCATCGATAAGGCGCGCCAGACCATCGTTTCCACTTTGCATCATTAGATAGCCCACGGCGCAATGTGTCCCACGGCGATCAATAAACACCGGATTTTGATACGGCAGATAATCGTTAATAGGGAAAATACCTTCAGCTGCATACGCTTTTAATTCATCGAGAAGTTGCATACGCTTGTTTTTCTGTTCATATA
>JBILCR010000121.1:0-6214 GCA_044353055.1 Flavobacteriales bacterium | reverse complement strand
CGATACTCCAGCGTATTACGGCACCTGCCCCTCCTCCAATAAACACTAGGAATAGTTGCTGCATGACTACACTGCCTGCTTTTCCTTAATGAACTTTTTAAGAATAGACCAGGTGACTAGCCCTAGCAAAAAACCGGCGAGCCAACCCACTAAAATATCTCCCGGAAAATGCACTCCCAGATAAATACGGCTGTAGCCAATTGAAATTGCCCATAGAAGCATACCCCAAAAAACATACGTAGTGCGCAACAGCAAAATACACAGCACCGATAAACTCATCGTATTTGAGGCATGCGATGAATAAAAGCCATACTGCCCCCCACAACGGTGATTTACCTGGTGAAGTTGCGAAATAATGTGCTCCTGATGGCAAGGCCTTTCGCGTTGCACTAAATTTTTAACGGCCACTGAAACCTGGTCTGAAATTAAAATTAAAAATGCCGTAGCTACAAGAATTTTCCACACATCTGTTGCATACTTTTTATACAGAAGATACGTCAGCCCTAAGTAAACAGGCAAGGATGAAAAGCGCGACGACAGCCATTCCATAAAACTGTCGACATAGAGACCGGCATCGCCGTTGAGCAACAAAAGCAGTTCTGTATCCCAATTGGCCATGGTCATGACTTAAGCGTTTAATGACTTCCAAATTAAGTCTTTAAGTGGCATTAAGCCTTTCTGATTATGCGACGACACAAAAAGATGCGGAATTTCGGGAAGATCTTTGGCTAGTTCTATTTCGAGCTCATCGTCGAGCAAATCTGACTTCGAAATGGCGAGAATGCGTTTTTTCTGCAGCAGTTCGGGATTGAATTTTTGGAGCTCATTAAGTAGGATGCGGTATTCCTGATGGATATCATCAGCATCGGCCGGAACGAGAAACAGTAAGAGCGAATTGCGTTCAATATGTCGTAAAAAACGTAAACCGAGACCTCGACCTTCGCTGGCTCCTTCGATAATACCGGGAATATCGGCCATAATAAAGGAGCGGTAATCGCGATAAGGAACAATACCGAGTTGAGGCACTAATGTAGTGAAAGGATAATCAGCAATTTCGGGCTTAGCGGCACTTAATTTTGAAAGAAGCGTTGATTTCCCGGCATTTGGGAAACCTACAAGACCCACATCAGCCAATATTTTTAATTCGAGGATACGCCAGTCTTCTTTACCGGGTTCGCCGGGTTGCGCAAAACGGGGAGTTTGTAAGGTAGCCGATTTAAAGAACGCATTACCCATACCCCCACGTCCGCCCTGTGTAAGCACACGCTCTTCACCGTCCTCAGTAATTTCCATGATAATTTCGCCCGTTTCGGCATCTTTGGCTACGGTACCGAGCGGCACTTCCAAGATTTCGTCTTTACCGTTTTTGCCGTGCTTTAAAGCGCTGGTTCCATTGCCACCAGGTTCTGCAATTACATGCTTGCGATACTTTAAATGGAGCAAGGTCCAAAGCTGGGCATTGCCTTTGAGAATCACGTTTCCTCCCCTACCGCCATCGCCCCCATCGGGGCCGCCTTTGGCCGTTGTACGGTCGCGGTGAAAATGTACCGATCCAGCGCCTCCCTTACCGGAACGGCAGCATATTTTTACGTAATCAACAAAATTAGATTCGGCCATACAAAACGGATTTCCGTTACAAAAAAAAGAAAAATCCCTGCTTTTAAGGCAGGGATTCATCAGTTGAAATTAAAATTTTAGTGTGCCGCGAGGTACGAAGCCACGCCATCGTGGGTAGCACTCATGGCCTCGTCGCCTTTACGCCAGTTGGCCGGACATACTTGACCGTGTTCTTCGGAATATTGCAGGGCATCCACAACGCGAAGTGCCTCATCAACCGAGCGCCCAATAGGAAAATCATTTACCAACTGATGACGCACAACACCTTCTTTATCAATCAAGAACAAGGCGCGAAAGGCAACCATTGATCCGGTTGCTACTAGCTCACCATCTTCGTTATAATCGTATTCGCCATCAATGATACCGAAATTTGTCCCAATCGTTTTTGATGTATCGGCTACAATAGGATAGGTAATTCCCTTAATCCCTCCATGTGATTTAGGAACCTGCAACCAGCCCCAATGCGATTGTTCGGTATCGGTAGAGCAGGCTACAACAGCTACGTTACGCTTTTCGAACTCTCCAAGCTTTTCCTGAAATGCATGAAGCTCGGTAGGGCATACAAAAGTGAAATCTTTGGGGTAAAAGAAAAAGATTACATGTTTTTGGCCAAGGTATTGTTCCAGGCTGAACTCATCTACAATTTCTTCGCCGTTAATAATTGCCTTTGCGGTGAAGGCAGGAGCGGTTTTTCCAACAAGTACTGACATATGTTTTTAGATTAAATGAAAATTATTGAGGAGCAAAGGTATAAAACAAGCCTAATAACAGCCTGATACAACAAATTGTTTAATGCAAAATAAAAGCAAGCGCGGCCCCCAGTAATATCGAAATAAATTTAATGAGGTTAAATCGGTGATTTTGTTCGGCCTCAAAGAGAATGGTAGTGCCAATATGAAAGAAAATACCAATCACCAATGCTAGAGCAGCAGCCGGTAAAATCGGATTGTTTATTATGAAGATACCCGAAAGCAAAGAACCTGCAGGTGTCATAGCGGCAAATAAGCAAAGCGCCAAAACCGTTTTAAGATTTGATGTCTTGGCATTTTGAAGCATCTGAACCAAAGCAATACTTATGGGAATATTGTGTAACAAGATACCTTTGAACAATGCGTCGGATGCATCGCCCTGCGAAAGAGGCAGTCCTTCGGCAAAGGCATGAACGCACAATGCAACAAAAACGGCATAAGGAAACGAGTGCGAAGAGCTGTGGCTGTGTTGATGCAAATGGCCATGCTCAAGTCCACCCGAAAAATAATCGAGCACCTGCTGCAGCAGAAAGCCAGTAAAAATTATGAGCCCAGCGTGTTCAGCAGAAAGCACATCGTAAACCTCAGGCAGCAGATGAACCAAACACAAAGCCAGAATAAAAGCACCGCTAAATGAAAGCAAAAGCTTTTGCATGCGCTCACTTTTTATGGTAAAGCTCAAAAAAGGCAAACCCACCAATACCGCAGAGGCAAATAAAATCAAGAGTTTAATAAACGACATTTTGTTTTAATGCAGTTATAACTAATCGTTTTGAAACCAATGGATTAAAAGGACTGAGATCGTAATCTCCAAAAACATTTTGAATACTTAAGCCTACTTTAGCAAACATATCTTCGAAATCGCTTAATGACAGCAGACGCACTTTCTCATGAAAATTAATTTCGCGGTCGCCGTCATTAACACGAATATACTTCATTACCCAATCCTCTTCAATGCACCTGTTAACCGTAAATTTTACGTTTGCATTTTGGATTATGTCAGAAGAAGTATTTCCCTTATCAATTATGCCGGCGTTTAGATAATCCAAAACCAGCAATCCATTAGGCTTAAGGGCGAATACCATCGATCTTAAAGCATTTAAATTATCGTATAGATGCTCGAAATATCCAAAACTGGTAAACAGATTAATCACCCAATCGAAACGATTGGTGCAATATATTTTGCGCATGTCGTGCACATAAAAATCTACATTTTCGCTTTTTCGTTCCAAAGCATAGGCAATGCTTGAAGCTGCGAGGTCGATACCGGTAACGTTAAAGCCCAATTGCCCCAAAAACAAAGAATGGCGCCCTCTGCCGCAAGCCACATCAAGTATACTTGCGCCAGGTTGAGGCTCAAAATAGTGTACCAGATTTTCAATAAAATATCGGGCCTCATTATCATCTCGGTGATTGTACAGCTGATGGTAATAAGGCGAATCGAACCATTCTTCGAACCAAACGGTAGGCGGCACCTCGCTCATTTGCGGCAAAGGTAACTAATTCGCCGACTTTATTAGGGAATTATTACCAAACTACGGCATACCGCAGTACCCATCGTGGTGACACGAAGCGTGTAGATACCGGGCGAAAGAGTCGTAACTTGGCCAGCCTCTGCCTGATTTGTACTTCCGCGCCAAATTAATTTACCCTGCATGGAATAAATTTCGAGTGCGGCTGCTTCCTTTTCATCGTTTACTCCCGTTATCGAAAAACTTCCCTTTGAAGGATTAGGAAAAATCGATAACTCGGGCATTTCAAACGCTTCATGAATTGAAGTAACCAACTGCCCCGAAACCATAGGGCCTCCGTCTGCATCGGCAAACCACACATTTAGCGGTTCGCCGTTCTGGTTTTGCTGCATATTGCGATACCCGCCCAAAATGGCAACTACCGACTTTCCGGTAAAGCCTAAATCCTGAAAAGGCAACACGGTACTGCACAGATTCAAGCCGCTCTGTACCGAACGCAAGTGCAACCCATAATTAAATGGAGGAATTCCAATATAACCCGATGGACTAAATTGAGCGTATGAAATTTCACTTTCAAGCGAAGATAACACCGGCTCAAATGCTCGCACATTTACAGGTTCGAGGTCGGTACCGGCGTGAAAAAAAATTAGGTCTGTATCGTCGGCATCCAAGGCCTGCTCGCGGGCGTTCGACTTAATATTCCACTGAAGCGGTTTACCGGGATTAAAATTTTGAGGCGCATTATGTCCGCTTAGAACGACGATATGCCTATCGACGGGGAAATTTAAATACGATCGTAGGAATGAACCTGTTGTATCGCTGCTGTTTGCCGAATTAACGGATAGCCAAAGGTTGCGGTTTCCCGGAATATTGATAAATGGTGCGGCCTCAAAAACATCGAAATCGTCTAGAAGCTTTTGGTTGTTAATGTACACATCCACCGTGCTTAAAGTAGGATCACTGGCAGCATGAATAACTTGTATTCGCGCAGTATCGAGCACACTTACTGGTGGAAGTTCAACAAAGGGGCCTCCCTCTGGCCCAACTCTATAAAGAGATAGCTCAAGGTCGGTATCGATAAAGTCGGTACCCGACAAACCCGAAAGGATTAGCGAATAGGCGTTTCCGATGAATTGACTTTGATTAAAGTAAGCGGCATAGGCTCTAAATAGGATAATCGACTCGATATCGAATAGTCCAACGCGATAAATACTATCGGTAATTTCGGTGTAGGTGCTAAACTGACTGTAAGAAATATTATTTGCCCATAGTGTTGGGATTATGGTTGAACTTTCGCCTATATCAATGGCAGGTGCATCATCAACACCATGATGAAACCGAATTTCTACAGCATTTGGATTTGAAGCGTTAATTCGCACATCGGAAGACAAATCAATATGAATAAATTGTTGTTGGGTAGTACCAAATGAGATTAAGGCACCATTAAGCACTGCCTGATACACTCCGTCGTTTTGAGGCAGGTTCCATGAATAAAAAGAAGATGCGGTATCTAATAACTGTGCTTCGGTAAAATAAATTCGATCAATGGCAGCTCCACTCCAAGAAGGCAGCTCAATAAATGAACTGGCCGTTTTGTAGTTTAAACCCTCAATTAAAAGACTGTCGTTCCAAAACACATTAACAGAGCTAATTATGGGATCGACCGAATTGTGGACGAACTGTATTTTTCGCGATTGTGCTGTTGCGCAAACTGTAAAAAAAACAACTAAAAGAAAGCATGAAACTAAACGCATGGGATACAATGGATAAAGCCTGTTGAGGGATAAATATAAAACAAAAAAGGAGGCATCTTTAACAGACACCTCCTTTAATAAGCTTACCCGGGCGATTATTTTCCCTTCAAATCCACGAATAATGCAGAACCCGGGTAATTCGGTTTAACGCACAGATAGTTTTTGAATGTTACGACCTGCAGCTGAAATAACTTCTACAAAATACAATCCTGTAGGTAACTCAGAAACATTTAACACCAACTTCGACACATTTTGATTGCCAGCAACTTGCTGGTTTACCAAACGACCGTTAGCATCTAGAATGTTAACCTGCTGAATGTTTTGTTCTGTAGTAAAGGTAATTACCACTTGATCTTCGGCTGGGTTAGGATATACTTCGAAACCGTTGTTAGCAGCCTCAATGCCTACTGAACCTGGCAATAACACAGCATTGATTACGTGTACTACACCATTTTCAGCTTCCAAATCGGCAACTGTTACCTGAGCATTGTTAATAAACACGCCGGTTCCATTGATTGTTACTTCAACATCTGAACCTTGAAGCGTCATAACCATTTGACCATCGGTTAAGTCAGACGAAAAAGCTTCGGCACCCACAACGTGATACGTAAGAATGTTCGTT
>JBILCR010000119.1:0-6233 GCA_044353055.1 Flavobacteriales bacterium | reverse complement strand
AGGATCCCAGTCCTGTGTTCCCAAATTAAACAGCATAGTTCTCGATGCATTGGTAACATCGATGGCATATACTCTGCCTTGACTCAAATTCCACAACAACCAGGAATCAACCGTTCCCACTCTTAAATCACCCCGCCTTAGTGCTGCAGCCGCTTCGGGCACGTGCTGCAGGATCCAAGAAATCTTACTCGCACTGAAATAGGCGTCGGGATGCAAACCACTTCGCTTTGAAAAATACTCCGAGCCATATTCTCTTTGCCAGTCTGCAACAATCTGTGCCGATTGACGGCTTTGCCATACAATGGCCGGATAAAACGCCTTGCCGGTTTTGGCATGCCAGGCTATAAGCGTTTCACGTTGATTAGTTATGCCGGCAGAAATTATATGATCGGGATTTACGCCGCTCGACTTTATCACCTGAGTAACACATTCTACCACACTCTGAAAGAGCTGCTCGGGATTCTGCAACACATACCCCGGCTCAGGAAATAAACACTGCACGGCCATTTGATGGCTGCCTACACACCTTCCATCACGATCAAAAAGCAAAGCACGCGAACTTGTGGTTCCTTGGTCAACCGCCAAAACGTAATGCTTATGTATAGTTTTCATGTGTACTCGTAAAATTGTACTCAAAAGTACCTAAAGCAAAATTAATTTTTCGGCTACTTTTACAGTCCGAAATGCATTCAGAATTTAAATGTAAAAATTGCGGCACATGGTGCGCATTAAACCATGAGGATGCAAGGTGTACAACCTGTAATACCCCTTACAAAGTACTTACCGAAGCCGATAAAGCAAGTATTGAACGCCGCAATACAATTGGGGATATTAAAATACTTATTAATCCTAAGGATGCACCGCTTATAAAATTGCTAAAACATTTATTTAACGCGGCACAAATTGCTTTTCTTGCTGTATTAAGTTTTATTTTATGGCTCATTGCCGCCGGACCAGGATAGATGAGAGCACGAAATACACCTCCTTTTTGGTTCTTTTTTCTTTTAGGAATTGCGGTTTGCAAACGGTTTGTATTTCATCCTTCGGGCATTGCATTTATAGATAGCTATCTGCTAGACTTTCTTTGCATTCCACTTGTAATGGAAACCTGTAGATGGATACTCGAGATTGTACTTAAAAGAAAATATAGGTTTACCGGCTATCATTGCATAGTGGCGGTACTGTATTTTAGCCTTGTATTTGAGTGGATGCTCCCCAAGTTGAGCAGTAGCTACCATACGGATATTTTTGACATGGTATGCTACGGAACATCCACAGCATTATGGTATATCTTTAACCCTAAACTGCACACTAAGCGAATTGATGCCCTCTCAAATGCCTGATTTATCGCGCCATCTTATCGCTGCGGGCCTTTTGCTCGTTGTTATTGGACTTGGGTATTGGTGGCTTGGCAACCGCACTCAGTTTTTAGGTAAGCTACCGGGCGACATCCGCATTGAACGCGAAAATTTCAGAATTTACATCCCCATTACCACCATGCTATTAATCAGTGGGATGATTCAGCTATTCATCTGGTTTTTGCGCTGGTGGAAGCGATAAATCGCGGATAATTAAATCAGCCTGTGTAATATTAAGAAGAAACCGTCGCCTTATACGCCTGATCTATTTTTTCAGCCAAGTGACGGTCTTTTTCGGTTATCGAATTTTCCTCATCGTGTGTGCAAAGAAAGAGATCCACCTTATTGTACGTATTGCGAATTTCGGGATGATGATTTACCCGTTCTGCTATTAGTGCCACTTTTGAAATAAAGGCAAAAGCCTCAACAAAATTCCGAAATTCAAACGCACGGTGCAGCTTACCTTCAATCGTGTTCCACATGAGAAGAAATATTTTTGAAAAGAGGGCAAAAGTAATTTTTATCAAAGAACTATTGTATTAAAAATTACTAAATTTACGCATGTGCCGTTGTATTTGGGTTTTTATCGTTTTTCTCTGCTCGCAGTTTGAAGCAAACTCCCAAATTTGCTGCAGTAAACAAGAAAAATTCGGGTTTCTTAATGGGCAAAAAATCCATTCTACACGAGACGGTTCGAATGAGGACATTGTTTATCTGAAAGCTCGTTGGACCGTCAATCCCAACCGCGATTCCATAATGGGAGTCGTCCACTACTTAATACGTGCCGAAGCCACCAATTATACCCGCTTTAATCTTGATTTAAGCAATGAGCTGGTGGTAGATTCTGTTTGCAGCCCTTTTGGAATGTTAAGCTTCACGCATAGTGCGGATAAACTTATCATAGAGCTTCCAGAAATTACGCAGGGCGACACTTTTACGGTTAACATTTATTATCATGGCAGTCCGCCTTCAACGGGCTTTGGTTCTTTTGTACAAACCAACACGCCGTATGGCAAACCCATAATTTGGACGCTTTCGCAACCCTTTGGCGCATCCGATTGGTGGCCCTGCAAAGAAGGCTTTGACGATAAAATTGATTCGTCTGACTATTTCATTGATATACCATTTGGGAATAGAGCTGCAGGAATAGGTGTTTTAGCCCAAATAGACACTGTGGCGAACCGGCAAACTTTCCACTGGAAGCATCGCTACCCTGTTGCCACATATCTGGTGGCATTTGCCGTTACGGATTATGCCGAAATTAAGCGATCTGTGCCATTGCGCGAAGGCAATCTGGAGCTATTGAACTATTGCTATCCCGAACATTTGGGTGAATGGGATTGGCAACAGACCGAAGTAATGAATATGCTTCAATACTTCGATAGCCTATTGGTACCCTACCCTTTTATGAAGGAAAAATATGGACACGCGCAATTCAGTTGGGGCGGAGGAATGGAACATCAGACCATGAGTTTCATGGCAGATTTGGGGCCATGGCTTACCTCGCACGAATTGGCGCACATGTGGTTTGGTGATATGATTACCTGTTCGTCGTGGAAAGATATCTGGCTCAACGAAGGTTTTGCTACTTATCTAACAGGCTTGTTTTTCGAGCGCTTCAGCAATCCCTCATTTTATTATTGGAAAAAAAATAATATCAACGAAATATGCTCACAGCCGGGCGGTTCGGTAATGGTAGATGATACGCTTTTGGTGGAGCGGATATTTGACGGACGTTTGACCTATTATAAAGGCGCAATGATACTGCACATGCTGCGCAAAAAATTGGGCGATGCGGTGTTTTTTGAAGGTCTCAAGGCCTATCTTGAACGTGACGATTTGCGTTTTGGTTTTGCCAATACAGACCAGTTTCGAGAAAGTATGGAAGAAGTTGCGAACATAGACCTTCGGCGGTATTTTGATGAATGGTATGCCGGTGCAGGATATCCAAACATTAATATAAAGTATTCCATCGCCGATAATCAAGTTTCGATAGAAATAGCACAGCAAGGCAGTATTGCCGATAATCTTGTTTTCGAAACGCGCGTTCCAATGCGCTTTATTGGTGAAGGAGACAGCCTTGATGTTGATATTGATATCCATCAATCGCTCACAAAACATGCGCAGTCGCTGAATTTCAAACCGCTTTATGTAAAAGTCGATCCCGAATCGGATTACATTGCTCGCTATACACTTGAGAAAATAGAGTCGATCCACGAATGGATGCCTTATCCCAATCCTGTAATAGGGAATGCTGAAATCACAATTCCTAATTTTGGAACTGCAATTACAATTGAACTTTTCAGTTCAGACGGGAAGAGGATCGATCATTCCCAATTCAATGGAGCATCATTGCTTAATTTAGGAGAACTGCCCGGTGGCATCTATTGGATTAAATTAAGCTCAGAAACAATTTCAAGCCCGTTAAGAAAAATTGTGCGGGTAGATTGAGAACAAATTACAAAAAATTATAACAGAAAATTTCCGCGCAATAATAATCAGCGATTTGGCATTTTCATGCCATAATAAAAAAATCTTATCTTATTAATTATACGCATTTTAGACTCAAAAAACATTAAATCATGTCAAGCTTTATAGGCGCTTTAGTCTGTAATAAATCTCCATTAAGCTGAAGAATTGTATTGAATGAAAAGATCTTCTTACACCTTCATTCAAAACCAGTATAACCTTGTATATCTGTCTTCGTAAGCGCATGTGTTGAAAAATCCATTTGACATGAAACGGAATACTTACGTAACCCAAAATTTAACAAGTAAATACAGGTTTGATTTCGACAAGAAACAAGCCTATGAAGCAACTCATTACCTTAATACCATGTATGGCATGAAAAAAAATTACACTCTAAAAACATGCGTTAAATTACCGTGGAAGTCGCTATTGTTATCGGCTTTCATGCTTTTAACCTCACTTGGATATAGCCAGGTAACGAAGACCAGCGTTTCGGCCGGAGCATGGAATACCCCAGCGCGTTGGTCGCCGGCCGGGGTGCCCGCAGCAGGCGATAACATCGTAATTGCGCATGCCATTACAGCCGACGTGGCTATAACCATGAACAACCTCACGGTAAATTCGGGAGCCACGCTAACCATGCAGGGACTTAACGTAACCGTTAACGGCAATGCCCAAATTAACGGAACCCTGGCCGACAACAACAACGGCGGAACCAACACCTTCAATGGAACATTTAATGTAGCCGCAGGCGGTTCCTTCAACACAACCTCAACCTCGCCATTAATTTTTAATGGCAACATCACCAATGCGGGAACATTTAACCGCACCGGAGCAGGCAATGTAAACTTCATCAATACGCTTTCGATCAATGGACCCAATGCGGTGGTTATGGGTGGTGGAACACTTACGATCGATGCCGATATGCTGGTTACCAATAACACAACACTCAGCATTGCCGGGGTCCTTAATGGAGCCACTGCTACCTCTTCGTTTATTAACGCTGCCAATGCCGTGCTTAATTATTCGGGCGCTTCGCTTATGGCTTCAGGACTTTTTGATGCATCAGCACTAAACAACGCTATAAATTACTCAGGAGGTGGAAGCCAAACCGTGCGTTCATCCACTTATCATAACATAGGATTTAGCGGAGGTGGCACCAAAACGGTAACCGATATTGTGGTAAATGGAAACTTCACAAGAACTGCTTCAACGCTTTCGTTTACCGGAGCATCAACACTTACCTTCGAAGGCAGCAATGCTGCTAATTTAACGTTAACAGCAGCCAGCATAACCTTCCCCAATTTTATTGTAAACAAACCAGGAGGAAGTTTAACCCTAGTTCCCGGAGGAGCAACAACCAGCACGTTGGCTTCGCTTTCGATTCCTGCGGGCGATTTTAATCTGGGTTCAACTGCAAATATTGTACGTGTAAACGGAGATTTAGCTGGTGTGGGCAGTGTCAATATGACGGGAGCTGTTCATACGCTTCGTCTCTTTGGGGTAAATAATGCCC
Source organism: Flavobacteriales bacterium (assembly GCA_044353055.1). Lineage (GTDB taxonomy): Bacteria > Bacteroidota > Bacteroidia > M30B66 > M30B66 > CAMCXT01. Next base: position 890 of record JBILCR010000119.1, on the reverse strand, counting down.
TTGGAACATTGAACAGCGGATCTTCAACCGTTGAATATGCAGCTGCAACAGATCAAAACATTTTCGCTTCGCCTAACTATTATAATCTATTACTTTCGGGCTCGGGAATTAAAAACCTCAACGGAGCAGTTACCGTTTCCAATCAACTTAATCTTAGTACAAGTCTTTTCTTAAGTCTCGGAACATCAAACCTTCGTTTAACGCCAACGGCAACCCTACTTGGAACATTTGGCACCACCCGATACATCCTTACCGATGGTTCGGGCAACTTTATTAAAGAAGGTACAACAACTGCCGACTTCACTACCGACTTAACCGGTGGTGTTTTCCCGGTTGGAAATTCAGGCGGTTTATACACCCCTTTCACCCTTTCGGCATTAACCGCAACCATTACGGGAACAGGAGCAATCTCTGTTCGTGCTGTGCCTACACGCCAGCCTAACGTTCCTTATTTCAACAATGCGTTAATTAAGTATTGGGACATCGTTACTACGAACCTTTCAGGCATTTCTGCCAACGCTTCTTTCACCTACCGTCCGGCAGAAATTATCGGAACCGCTGCACTCTACCAGCCCCGTGTTTGGAATGGAACTTCATTAGCAGCTCCTGCCGGTGCTAGTGGTCCAGGCGTTAATCCTGCATTCACAACAGCAACAACCTTCCTCACCGGACAATGGACCTCGCTCGACCCTGCCATTCGTACCACCATTTATTCATACCAATCGGGCGACTGGGGCGATTTAAATACCTGGACCATTGACCCTTCGGGAAGTACTTTGTTGAATCCGATTATTCCTTCGGGAGGCGATCAGGTAATTATCCTACCCGGCCGCACCGTTACAACATCGGTTGCACGCACTTGCGGTACACTTGAAATTCAAGGCGGTGGA
>JBILCR010000118.1:0-6252 GCA_044353055.1 Flavobacteriales bacterium | reverse complement strand
CGGAGTATCTGTGGCTAAAGAAATTGAGTTGGTTGATCCCATTGAGAATATGGGCGCACAGATGCTAAAAGAAGTGGCCTCAAAAACGGCAGATATTGCCGGCGATGGAACTACAACGGCAACCGTTCTGGCGCAAGCTATCGTTACATCAGGTCTTAAGCACGTAGCCGCAGGCGCCAATCCGATGGATTTAAAACGTGGTATTGATAAAGCCGTAGCTTTGGTTGTTGATAGCCTTCACAAACAAAGCGCTGCTGTTGGAGATGACACTCAAAAAATTGAGCAGGTAGCAACCATTTCGGCAAACAACGACCAAACTGTTGGAAAGCTTATTGCCGAAGCAATGGGCCGCGTTAAAAAAGAAGGGGTAATTACGGTTGAGGAAGCAAAAGGTACCGAAACTACGGTAGAGGTTGTAGAAGGTATGCAGTTTGACCGCGGATATATTTCGCCCTATTTTGTTACAGATGCCGAAAAAATGGAAGCTGTTCTGGAAAACCCATATATTCTTATTTATGATAAGAAGATTTCGAGCATGAAAGACCTTTTACCTGTTCTGGAGAAAACAGTTCAAACAGGACGTCCATTACTCATTATTGCAGAAGATGTGGACAGCGAAGCTTTAGCAACCCTTGTAGTAAATAAAATTCGTGGATCGCTTCGTATTGTAGCCGTAAAGGCGCCAGGCTTTGGTGATCGCCGCAAGGCAATGCTCGAGGATATAGCAGTGTTAACAGGCGGCCAGCTGATCTCGGAAGAGCGCGGCTACAAACTTGAAAATGCTGACCTTACATATTTAGGTCGTGCCGAAAAAGTTACTATTGATAAAGACAATACGACTATAGTGGGCGGTGTTGGCGCGAAAGACGATATAAGTGCACGTGTAAATCAGATTAAAGCTCAAATGGAAGCCACTACATCTGATTATGATAAAGAAAAATTGCAGGAACGTCTCGCAAAGCTTGCGGGTGGTGTTGCGGTTCTTTATGTAGGAGCAGCTACCGAGGTTGAAATGAAGGAGAAGAAAGACCGAGTAGATGATGCTTTACATGCAACCCGTGCGGCTGTTGAAGAAGGAATTGTTCCTGGTGGCGGTGTGGCATACATCAGAACCATTGCAGCTCTTGATGGTGTTAAAGGCGAAAATGACGACGAAACATTTGGGATGAATATTGTTAAACGAGCACTAGAAGAGCCTCTTCGTCAAATAGTTGCTAATGCAGGCGGTGAAGGGTCAATCGTGATTCAGAAAGTTAAAGAGGGAACAGGCGATTTTGGGTATAACGCCCGCACTGAGAATTATGAGAATATGCTAGCGGCGGGTGTAATAGACCCAACTAAAGTTGCTCGTGTAGCGCTCGAAAATGCCGCCTCTATTGCAGGGATGTTACTTACCACAGAATGCGTTCTTTCTGAGAAAAAAGAAGAAGGAGGAGCACAGGCAATGCCAAACCCGGGAATGGGTGGAATGGGCGGCATGATGTAAATCTCAGCAGTTAATTAAGCCACAAAAAGCCTCCAAATCTTACTTTGGGGGCTTTTTTATGCGCTGTAGCACCTCTTACTCTTGGATTTATGAAAAGAGATTATTACATTCGATTTACGATGATTCGAATTCAAGGTGCCGTTTTAACTATTTCGTTTCTTTTATCGTTGCAGATAAATGCACAAACCGTTCACATAGGTGGAGGCTTTACCTATTACAATCACTTTCTTTTAAACAAAGAGATAAAATTCGAAGGCAACGACTCGGTTTATGTTTATACTACAAATTTAGGCGGGGGCATTATGGCAGCCGCCTATTTTGATCCGGGAGCGTATTATTTTCGTAAGCTTTACGGAATAAAAGCCGAGTTACAATTTTCGCGAGCGGCACAAACATATAAGGTTTATCCGGGAAACGGACTTGCAAATTTTAATTACTACTATAAGTTCAGAACGCAAGCTTCATATCTTGATGTGCCTTTGTTGTTCAACTTCTGTAATACGCATCACCAAGGCTTTACGTTAGATGTGGGGCCACAGATTTCTTTTCTACAGAATGTTAAAGTTCGAGCAGAAGAGTCAACCGTGGGAGAACGAGATATACCACAACTTACCCGTCAGGATTTTAAACCCATACTTTTTTCTGCAGTAATTGGTGCCGGGTGTTTCTACAATTTTTCAGAGCAGTTTGCCATGATTGGCACTTTTCGGATGGGATATTCGTTAAGCGATATGAGAGTAAGACTTGACGGTGTTGAGAACTATACGCCTACGCGTCGTTTTTGGTCGGGAGCGGTGGTAATGGGCATTTGGAAGTTTGCGAAATATTATTCTAAGAAAAATCGCGGTTACCAACATTACAAACGACAACTCAGCAAGAGATGATAGCATTGGTTGCAGGTGCTTCAGGTCTTACAGGTTCAGAATTAGTAAAAATTTTAGAGCAGGATGAGCGTGTTATTAGGATATATGTTTTGACCAGGAAGCCAATAGAAGGATATACGGAAAAAACCACTCAGGTTTATTTTGAAAAGAATATAAATGAGGTAAACGTTTTGCCTGGCCCCAATCCTGATGTGGTTTTTTGTTGTTTGGGAACAACCATTAAAAAAGCAGGATCTCGAGAAGCATTTCGTTTTGTAGACGTTGAACTGGTTAAACAGTTGATAGTATGTTCAGAGCATTGGGGGGCAACGTGTTTTGTGCTGCAATCGTCTGTGGGGGCCGGTCAAAAGACGCGTAATTTTTATTTACAATGCAAAGCCGAAGCCGAAGCCAATTTAAACCATTCGAGCATTCCATTTAAACGTATTATTCGGCCTTCTTTGTTATTGGGAAAACGTAAGGAGCAACGATTTGGAGAAACCGCGGGTAAGATTTTGGCGGCGCTTTTCGGTTTTTTATTTTTAGGATGGCTTAAGCGGTATAAGCCTGTACAAGCAAAAAATGTAGCATTACAAATGCTGAACATGGCCATGAATCTAACCGATGGCCAACAAGTAAAAGAATCAGAGCAGATTTAAATCCCAGCCTTGGCGGCTTTTAGGGATTGTGTTTCACAAAAATATTGAGATAAATAGCTCTCGCCCATCGAAAAAGAAGCGGCGCCATCCCAATTAGAACAAGAGTATTAAGTATAAAGTAATGCAACGCGTTAAATCCAATAGCAATATCCAACAACAATACTCCAACACTAAGCGCAACTCCTAATGCGTAACTTACATACATGGCACCTTGGAAAAACCCGGGTTCGCGCTCATAATGCAATCCACAATTGCTGCAGTCTTCGTGCATTTTATCCCAATTAGTCCATTTGTAGGGATTGCTATTTATAAATAAATGACCTTTATGGCATCTCGGACACCGCTGAAAAAAAATGGAATATAGAACGGGTTTGAGCTTCAAGGGAATTGCTTTTTGGTATGGTCTTAAATTAAAGGCAAATATCAAAGAATTTTATCTTTTTATTAAGGCAGTAAAAGTACTTTTGCGCTGTAATGATTACAGTTGGCAACCTATCCGTTTTATTTGGAGGCGTACCCTTGTTTGAGGACGTGTCCTTTATGATTCAAAGCAGAGACCGTGTAGGATTAACGGGCAAGAACGGGGCGGGTAAATCCACCTTATTAAAAATAATAGCACGTCAACAAGACCCGACGAAGGGAAATGTTTCGGTACCACAGGGGTATCGGATAGGATATTTGCCGCAGGAAATGAAGCATAATAGCGGCACCACAATTTTTGAGGAGGCACGCACCGCATTCAAAGAGGTGCTAGGTTTAGAGGAGGAGCTTAACCAATTGGGTAAGGCTTTGGAAATCAGAGAAGATTACGAGTCAGAAGAATACCAGAAAATCATTGATCGGCTTAGTGAAGTGGGCGCTCGTTTGGGCTTGCTTGGGGCCGGTTCTATTGAAGGCGAAACAGAGAAAGTCTTAACAGGTTTGGGATTTAAGACGGCCGATATGAATAGATTAATGGATGAGTTTTCGGGCGGCTGGAAAATGCGTGTGGAATTAGCAAAAATTCTGTTGCAAATGCCGGATGCTATTTTGTTGGATGAGCCCACCAATCATTTAGATATTGAGTCTATACAGTGGCTGGAAAATTTTTTGGCGTCGTATCCCGGAGCCGTTATTTTGGTGTCGCACGACAAGGCCTTTTTAGATGCCGTTACCAATCGAACAATCGAAATAACAGTAGGTAGAATAGAGGATTATAAAGCGGCATACAGCAGGTATCTTGAGCTCAGGAAAGAGCGGCGTGAGCTTCAAATGTCGGCCTACCTCAATCAGAAAAAAATGATTGAGGACACCGAAAAGTTTATCGACAGGTTTAGGTATAAGGCCAGTAAGGCCGTGCAAGTACAATCGCGCATCAAGCAGCTCGATAAGGTAGAGCGTATCGAAGTAGAAGAAGAGGATAATTCTTCAATTCATTTTAAATTTCCTGCGGCTCCCCGATCCGGAAAAGTGGTTATAACTGCTGAAGAAATTTGTAAATCTTTTGGAGAATCACATATTTTAAAGAACATTGGTTTTTTGGCCGAGCGCGGCGAAAAGATTGCATTCGTTGGCAGAAACGGAGAAGGAAAAACAACACTGTCAAAAATTATTGCCGGACAATTAGACTATACCGGTAAAATGGAATTGGGTCACAACGTGGCATTGGGATATTTTGCTCAAAACCAAGCCGATCTAATGAACCCCAATCTTACGGTAATGCAAACACTCGAAGAAGTGGCCGGTAATACTACTACGCAGCAGATTCGAAATATTTTGGGGGCCTTTTTATTTGGGGGCGAAGCGGTAGACAAAAAGGTAAAAGTACTATCGGGAGGAGAAAAAGGGCGATTGGCTATTGCGCGGCTGTTAATGCAGCCCGTAAACTTACTTGTACTCGATGAGCCTACTAACCACTTAGACATGCGGTCCAAAGATATTCTCAAGGAGGCGCTTAAAAACTATGATGGAACACTGGTTTTGGTGTCGCATGACCGAGAGTTTTTGGACGGTTTGTGTAACAAGGTGTTCGAGTTTAACAGCGGCCGTATTCGTGAATTTCCCGGAGGCATATTCGAGTTCTTACAAAGTAGAAAACTCGAGCATTTAAAACAGCTCGATGCACAAAATAAAAAGGTCGATACAATTAAAAAGGAGCATACACAAGCTCCTCTCATAAACGACAAGGAAAAAAAGCAGTTACAAAATAAAATCCGAAAGCAAGAGGATGAAATTGCACGCATTGAAGCTGAAATTTCTACTATTGAAACGGCACTTGCCGACCCCACTATTTATTCCAACAAAGACGAGTCGGCGCAGCTATTAGTAAAGCATCAAAAGGCAAACGCACAGCTTGAAGCACTGATGACGGATTGGGAAGATTCACAAAGACAACTGGATCAGCTTAAGTAGTTGGTTTCGCAAAGCACCCAAACATTGCCCGGCATTGCTTTGATTAGGTTCTTAAACTCAAGCCCTAGAAGCAAAGCAGAAAGTTGATAATGTGGTAGCGTTTTATCCTGAAGCATTTGGTCCAATTGTGATTTCCCCTCTTTAATAAGCTGTATCACACATTTTTCTTCATCACTTAAAGGGACGGAATAGAGCTTCTCCTCGGGCTTTTTCGAGGGGGCATCCCATCCCATATAAAAAGCCAAATCATCGGCATGGCTTAGAATGGCTGCGCGATGTGATCGTATAAGGCGGTTGCAACCCGAGGAGCGGTCGTCAGAAATTCGGCCCGGAAAGGCAAATACATCGCGATTATAGGAACTAGCGATGTTTGCCGTTATTAGCGCTCCGCCGCTGGTTCCGGCCTCAACCACCACCACGGCATCGGCCAAACCGGCAATAATGCGGTTTCGCATAGGGAAGTTATTTTTCTCGGGCTTTGTGCCTACCGGAAATTCGCTGAGAACACCACCGTTTAAGGCCATTTTTGTTGCGAGGTTTTTATTTTCGTGTGGGTATATGCGATCCAAGCCATGGGCCAGCACACCGATATTTTGAATACCGAGTTGTTCGGCTGATTTATGCGCCGCAGTGTCAATTCCAATTGCCAAGCCACTTATCAAGGTACAACCAAAGGTTTCAAGTGTTTGAATAACCGATTCCACACAGCGTTGTCCGTAGTTGCTGGCTTTGCGCGTTCCTACTACGGCCACGGTACGTCGGGTGTTAAAATCGATCTCTCCTTTGTAAAATAGCACCAATGGGCTATCCTCGCAAGCATTTAGCCGTTTCGGGAAATGTGGATTGTGCATGT
>JBILCR010000117.1:0-6264 GCA_044353055.1 Flavobacteriales bacterium | reverse complement strand
AATGAGGGATATGTTTGAGCGGTGGAGCTTGGAAAGGAAAAAGTATAAAGTAAAAAGTATAAAGTAAAAAGTAGAAAGGGGAAAGTAGAAAGTAATTAGAATTGGGTGTGTCATTTGAATTTTGATAGGGTAAGAAATTTTAGTATAGCCGAATTTTTTGATCCAACCTTGGGGCAAGTATGAGGTTGGGATACGATACTAATAGTTGGATATATATAGTTCGATATAGGTATCAACTCGGTATATTTTACTCAGTATTCATTGAAAAACTAAAATAAATGCGATTGGCGCCCAGCGGGGTCTGATTGTTTGTGAAAGGGGCTTGTGCTTTCGAAAGAAAAAAAGAAGCTTTGCACGTTTAGATAATGACTCAAATACAAGCTAAAAAAGGACATGCCGTATTTATCGGCTTGGTATGGCCCGAACCGCGTTCATCCGCTGCCGGACAGCGTATGAACGAGCTGCTGTGCTTGTTTGCCGACAATGGGTTTTTAGTTACGTTTTGTTCGGCGGCACAAGAAACGGAGTTTACCGAATTGCCAGACAATGTGGCGATACATCGTGCTGAAATAAAGCTTAACGACCCTTCATTTGATGCATGGATAGCCGCCCAAAATCCCCAAATCGTGGTATTCGATCGATTTATTACCGAAGAGCAATTTGGCTGGCGGGTGGCTAAATTTGCCCCGAACGCAGTACGTATATTGGATACCGAAGATCTACATTTTTTGCGGGAAGCACGCCGCATTTCGATTTCGTCGAACCAAACAAAAAATGCTGAAACTCTTGTTAACTCCATTACGCTGCGCGAACTGGCATCAGTGTATCGATGCGATTTAAGCATTGTAATTTCGGAGGTTGAACGTAATCTACTGATTGCGCATTTTCAAATTCCTTCGTATCTGCTGTATACTTTAGGTTTTTTACGGAAGGCTGTTTCTTTGGAAAAAACCGAACGCAGATCATATCATCAGCGCCACGGTTTTATTTTTATTGGCAACTTTATGCATGCCCCAAATAAGGATGCCGTTTACTGGATAAAGGATAAAATATGGCCGCTCATAAGGCAAAAATTAAGCACTGCTGAACTTAAGATTTACGGTGCCTACATGAAAAACAGCGATTTATCACTAAATCGAAGCGATGAAGGTGTTAACGTGATGGGAAGGGCTGAAGATGCGGTTGAAGTGCTCTCTCAGGCTCGCGTTTTACTGGCACCTTTGAGATTTGGCGCTGGCTTAAAGGGCAAATTTGTGGATGCTATGCAGGCGGGTACTCCATCCATCACATCGCCTGTTGGTGCAGAAGGATTTGTTGAAGCAGATGCCGATTGGTGTGGTTTTGTTTTAGACCACCCCGAAGCAATAGCATCATATGCTGTTGACTTACACGAAAACGAAGCGCTTTGGCTTTCGAAACAGCACCGAGGATTCGAATTATTCCACCGCTTATTCGAATCTGAGCAACGCGCTGCAGATTTTATAGCACATGTAATGCATTTGATGAATACGATCAACAATCACCGAAAACAAAATATTATCGGAGCTATGTTCCAGCATCATCGTATGCAAAGTACGTATTACATGGCCAAGTGGATCGAAGAAAAGAATGCATCAAAGGCCCCTCGTTAAGGGGGCGCTTAAGGTCAAAAATCGAACGATCGGCCTACTTTTGAAGATATTTCGCAAAAAACGCTTCCATTTTCTGATAGAGCTCCATGCGATTTTCTTCATTTGAAAATCCATGTCCCTCATTGTCTTTTACCAGATATGGAACATCAATGCCTTTCTTTTTTAAAGCCTCTACAATCTGATCTGACTCGGCTTTGGCCACACGTGGATCGTTGGCACCCTGCACGATAAAGAGCGGACACTTAATTTTATCGACGTGGAATACGGGTGATGCTGAGGTCATGAGCTCCTTGTCCTTTTCGGGGTCACCCACCATTTCATACATCATTTCGAGGTAAGGTTTCCAATAGGGTGGGATGGTACTCATAAACGTAAAGAGATTCGAAACCCCCACGTAATCAACTGCGCAGGCATATAAATCGGGCGTAAACGCAGCACCAGCAAGGGTGGCATATCCGCCGTACGATGCACCGTAAATCGCAACACGCTTCGGATCGGCAATTCCTTGTTTTATCAACCAATTTACACCGTCGGTAATATCGTCTTGCATGGTTTTGCCCCATTGCTTAAACGAGGCTTCCCAGAATTTACGGCCATAACCAACCGATCCTCTAAAATTCATCTGCAGTACAGCATATCCGCGATTGGCCAAAAACTGCACTTCGGGATTAAAGCCCCAACTGTCGCGCGCCCACGGTCCGCCATGCGGATTTACAATCACTGGAAGATTTTTAGGGTCAACACCCTTAGGAAGCGTGAGGTATCCGTTTATGGTAAGTCCATCGCGTGAGGTATAACTGATGGGGCGCATCTCGCATAAATGCTCCTCTTTTAGCCATGGAGCCACATCGGCCAATTTGGTAAAGGCATCGCTTTTTTGATCGTAAAACCAGTATGAACCGTAACTGCGGTCGCTACCCAAATACAGCAGCATCTTATCCTCAGCTTTGTTCATGCCCGATAATGAAACCTCATAGCCCGGAAAGCGGCTGTCGAACTTCTTTTGCAAGGCCTCCCGTTCCTTATCCAAGAAGTGATAGTGGCTTTTGTCTGTTTCGTAGGCCACCGCCGTAATTACTTTACGCTTTTTGCTCCGCAAAAGCGATGATACGTCCACAGAGGGATGCTCGTAGATAAGTTTAAGTTCTTTGTCGTTTTGAGGATCGTAGGCAATGATTGCATTTTTATCGCGGCCTAGGTTTGAAGAAACGAAGAGCGTTTTATCGTCGAAATCAAAAAACAGAGGAGCGAAGGTTTCTTTGAAATTCGTTGTTTTAATCACTTTAAACGCATCGGCTTCGGTATTGCGGTAAAGTACGCTCGAGTTAATGCCATCGGTAGAAATGGCTATTCGAATGTTCCCTTGATTATCGGTTTGCCAGCCTGTTATATTGCCCGGGTTTTCGCCCACAAGTTTCATTTCTCCTGTAAGGATATTTATGCGGTATGCATCAAAGATCTCCGGATTACGCATGTTCAAACCCACGATCATTTCCGTTTCGTTTTCGGGTAAATCATCAATGAGTTCGGCACGAACAGCATCTCCGGGTGTGAGTTCTTTTGCGTTTTTACCATCTGCATCAGCAGCAAACAAATGGAAATTTTCATTCCCGCCCTTGTCCTGAAGGTAAATCAATCGATTGTTATTCTTCCAGGTGAAGCCAGCAATATCACGTTCTTCGGCAAAAGTAACCTGGGCGATTTCAGATTTGCCTATTTCCTGAACAAACACATTCATGCGATTCTTCCAGGGCTGCATAAAGGCCAATCGTTTTCCGTCGGGCGAAATACGAAAAGACGCTTTTTCGGGATTTCGGAAAAAATCATTTAAAGGAATTGTGGGAGCTTTTTGGGCCGTTAAACTCATCTGTGTGCTTAGCATAAGTATTAATAGAAGTATTCGGTTTGTGAACATAATTTGTGGGTTTGGAGCGTTGTTATTGATTTAAGCGTTTTCAAATTCCTGATCATCTTCAAGATAATCAACCTCGAGGCCTTCAAGCCCAAGAAAAATAACCAAAGCGTCGGTGCCGTTAAACTTTAAACCGAGCGAGTCGCTCATTACATTTTCGCCAATTTTAATGACACTGGGGGTGATTTCTTTGCCGATGCTTTCCTTCCAAATCTTGTAGCCCGAAGCATCTCGCGATTCAATGCTTACTTTTCCTGAAAATTCTTCTTCGAGTCGCAAACGTTCCTGTTCGAAGTCGGGCGCCACGATTTTAATTCCGTCGCTATCGAGCCCGCCCGTAAAGGTAATTGTATTTCCGCTTTCGAAATCAAGCCTAATCCAATCGAGGACTTCAAACACTTCATTGCTGGCTTTATTGATCCAATAATAATAGGTTACCTTTTCTATTTTTTCATTCACCAGGGCAGCGATGGCATAGAGCTCACCTGCCGAAAAGTAGGATGCTTCCGCTTGTTCTTCCATAAATCAGTATTTAACTGGCGATTGGGTATTGAAAAATATGAACGAATACACATCAGCCGTTGCCTGTATGGTTTTGCTTAGTGCCACACCTGCGCCGTGTCCGGCATCGGTTTCGATGCGAATCATTACTGGATTTGTTCCATTATGGCGGTGCTGTAATTCTGAAATAAATTTGAACGAGTGTGCCGGAACCACCCGGTCGTCGTGGTCGGCCGTCATAACCAGGGTTGCCGGATAGGCAATTTCGCGGATGTTGTGAAGAGGTGAGTATTTAATGAGCCAATTAAAGTCTTCAGCTTTTTCGGAGGTTCCGTATTCATCTACCCAGCCCCAACCCACGGTAAACTTTTGGAATCTAAGCATATCCAAAACTCCCACTTGGGGTATAGCCACCTTAAATAAATCGGGGCGTTGCGTCATGCATGCGCCTACGAGCAATCCGCCGTTTGATCCCCCCTGAATGGCTAGTTTTTCTTTTGACGTGTAGCCGTTTGCCTGCAACCATTCGGCACAAGCTATAAAGTCGTCGAATACATTTTGCTTGTTACCAAACATTCCGGCTTTATGCCATTCTTCGCCATATTCGCCGCCGCCACGGAGGTTGGCCTGCACAAATACGCCATCGTTTTCCATAAACGCAATACGCGAAGGCGAAAAGCCCGGTTCGAGGCTAATGTTGAATCCGCCGTAGGCATAAAGCAACGTAGGCCGTTGCCCGTCGAGTTTAAGGCCTTTGCGGTGTACGATAAACATGGGCACTTTCGCCTTTCCGTCTTTCGAAGGCACAAATACCTGTTTTACTTCGTAATCAGAAGGTTCGAACTTAAGTTCGGTTTTGCGGAAAAGTTCCGATTTTCCGCTGGCAAGATTGTATCGGAAAATAGTGGGCGGATAGTTGAATGAGGTAAAGGTGTAAAACACTTCCTTATCATCGCGTTCGCCATCAAAACCGCCTGCCGAACCTACGCCGGGCAAGGTAATTTCGCCTTTTGAAATGCCTTCGCGGCTGTATTGAATAATGCGTGTTGTTACATCTTTAAGGTAATGCGCAAACAATACATCGCCTGCTTTGGTAACGGTTTTAAGTAATTCGGGCTGTTCGGCAATGATGGTTTTCCAATTTTCTTTGGACGGTTTTGCAGGATCAATGGATACCAGCTTGTAATTGGGCGCATCTACATTGGTAAGCACCAAAAGGCGGTCGCCTTCCTGATCTACCACGCTGCTGCTGAAATCGAATCCCGAAACCAGTGGCTTGAAGGTAGCTTCTCCTTTGCTAAGATCCATTACATGCAGCTCATTACCATCGGTTCCTTCCGAAACAGAAAGGATGAGGAAGCGTTCCTTCTCACCAAGCTCGGCACCGTGATAACGAAGCGGATGTTGACGGTCTTCGAAAATGAGTTTATCGTCGGTTTGTGGCGTTCCGAGTTTATGAAACCAAATAGCATGAAACTGATTTTGGCCCGATAGTTCGGTGCCTTTGCCCGGTTCGGGATAGCGCGAGTAGTAAAAACCATCGCCACGGAAAGCCGCACCCGAAAATTTTACAAACTTGATAACATCAGGTAAATCTTTACCAGTGGCTACTTCTTTTATGCGCAGTTCCGACCAGTCGCTTCCAGCTGAACTTACACTGTAAACAATATACTTATCGTCGTGCGAAGTGCCGGTTAAACTGATGCTCACGGTGCCTTTTTCCGACATTTTATTCGGATCGAGAAATACTTCGGGGGTTCCGTTTATTCCCTTTTGTTTGTAATAAACGCTTTGGTTCTGGAGGCCATCGTTCTTGCTGTAAAAGTAATATTCACCTACGCGAAAAGGGGCCGAAAAGCGCGGATAATTGAGGAGCTCCGTAATGCGGTCGCGGAATTTAGTGCGGTATGGAATTTTGTCGAGATAATCGAAAGTAACTTTATTTTGCTCCTTAACCCAGGCGCCGGTTTCGGCCGAGGTATCGTTTTCAAGCCAGCGGTAAGGATCTTCGATCGTAGTGCCGTGGTAAGTGTCGCGTACCGAATTGTCGCGACGGGTATTGGGGTAGGTGGAACGTTGTGCCTGCATGGCGATACTGCTAAACAAAAAGCAAAGGGTGAGCTTACCGATTTTCATACGTAGAAAATTAGGGCCGAAAGGTAAGCAAAATGGGTGTAGGTGCCTTTTGTGAATTTAGCAAAGTCCAAAAAAAATTAGGAA
>JBILCR010000116.1:0-6291 GCA_044353055.1 Flavobacteriales bacterium | reverse complement strand
CTCCGCAACGAAATGCGCCAATCGCGCAAAAAATGAAAATTTTTATTGATGCCAATATTTTGGTAGCTGTATTCAACAAAGAATATCCCGCTTACGATAGTTGTGCGCGCATTTTAAGTCTTGCTGGGAAATATAACATTGAACTGGTGTGCTCTACCTTAAGTTTGGGTATAGCCTATTACTTTGCAGAAAAGCGATGCGGTAGAAAACGTGCCCATGATAAAATTGCAACACTCTGCAAGCATATCAGCATTTCGCCCTGCGGATCGCAAGAAGTACAAACAGCGCTGAAGCACAAGAATGTTGATTTTGAAGACGCACTGCAGGAAGCATCGGCATTAAGCGCAGGCTGCGATTTGATTCTAACGCTGAATGCTAAGGATTTTTGGTTTTCGAAGCTTGAACAATACCATCCTGAATTGTTTCTAACGCAAGGAATTGTTTTTCGGTAAGCATTAAACATCTTCCCAGTACTTCACCCTTATTTTTAAACCTTTAACTATCAATTTAATTGTGCTAATTTAGTAGCGAATTTAGTTAGCAAGTAAACCAATAGCAGATTAAATTCGTGTTCCAACTTAGAAACCCTAATAAACCAAATCATGAATAAAATTTTCCTTTCAACGCTTTTATTAATCAGCAGCTTTGCGACGGTTATCGCACAGCCTAATTGCACGTTTTCTTTCACTGCCGATACGAATAACTGCACCTACACGTATTCTGCTCCGGCTGAATTTGCCAATCCCATGTTGTACAACATTATTTGGACCTATGGAAATGGTTCTGGGTTTGGATCAGGTAGCCCATTCACTGCAGCTTACAATGGCCCCACCACGGATGTTGTAACTATGACGGTGCTAATGAACGACTCCAATTTGGTGTGCAACAGCACGCAAACCATTCAAATATGTGGTGGAGGAAATAACAACCCAGGATGCACCGTGGTGGCGCAAAACAATGGAGTTTCAAACACCTACGCATTTTCTGTTCCCGGGGCGAACTATCCTGCCACCTGGACTTTCCCTGATGGCACCACAGCTTCGGGATGGAATGCTACGTACACTTTTCCTGGGCCGGGAGTGTATCAGGTGTGCGCAAACATCACCGGTGGTGGATTTACCTGTAACGATTGTGAAACGATTTATATTGCCGACGATTCAAGCAATACAAATCCGACCAACTGCAATGCAAATTTCTACGCATCCACTTCAGCATTAACCGGTTACTTTATTCCTTACGGCAATAATCTAAATACAGATCCGGCAACGGGTACAGCCAATTATGTGTGGAATTTTGGAGATGGTTCAAGCTCTAATGAAGTGTATCCTTACCACATTTTCGATCAGGCAGGAATATACAACGTATGCCTAACAGTTTGGAATAGCACCTGTGCAGATACCGTATGTCAGAATATACTTATCTCTGATAATAATACCATACCCAATGATTCTAGCTGCCAAGCTTATTTTGTAATGACTCAGCAAAGCCCGTTTGAAGTTACCGTAGTAAATGCATCAACTGCTGCAAATGCTTTATATACCTGGACAATTTCTGGTAACGGCATTACACTTACTGCAGAAGGCGCTTATCCGAGCATGACCATCGAAACTACAGGTATCTATGGTTTATGTTTAACGGTAACATCGAACAATTGCACCTCTACATATTGCGATTCATTGGCCATTGGTACAGATGGATTGATGGGAGGGCGCTTGAGCGAACTTGGATTTACGATCAATGTAACCAGTCCACAGGCAATTACCGGATTTGACGTAACAGGAATTGAGGCCGCTGCGTTTGAATTTTCGGTTTATCCAAATCCTGCAAGTGATGTATTGATGATTTCAGGTATCGACCAAGGTCGATTTGCAGTATATTCTATTGATGGTAAAATGGTGAATAGCGGCATGATTACCGGTCAAAACCAAATTATTGAAACCGCAAATTTGCAAGCAGGAATATATTTCATTAATGTGTGGAATGCTGCCGGAGATCGCTCTGTTCAGCGTATTGTGAAGCAATAACATTCAACGATTTTGTGAAGCCCCCCGAACCATCGGGGGGCTTTTTTTATATGAAAAATCCAGCACTCGAATTATTAATCAAATGCACACACGACGATCGCCGTGCGCACTTTGAATTGTATTCGTTGTGCTTTTCAGAGCTATTACCCATTTGTAAGCGGTATTTTAAAAATGAGGATGAAATAAAATCGGCAGTAAATGAGTCTTTTTTAAAATTGATTTTATCGTTGGAAAATGTAGTTAAGCAATACCATACGCTTCATTTTTATTCTTGGATGCGTAAGATAACAATTAACCATATCATCGATGTTTATCGAAAAAACAAGCGATATAGAGATCAGATCATCAACATAGAAGACGACGAACTGGTTCTCATTTCAGATTTGGATCAGAAAACTAATCTTCTAGAAAGCAAAGAGGTACTCCAGGAGGTAGAACTTGCTATCGGAGCATTACCGCTGATGAGCAGAACGGTTTTTACCCTTCATGTAATTGATGGTTTTAAACATGAAGAAATAGGTGCAATGCTAAATATCTCGGCCAATACATCAAAAGTGCATGTATTTAGAGCAAGAACACAGCTAAAACAAATGTTGACAGAATTAAACACTTCACAATGAAATCGAAAGAGCCATATACCATTGATTCATTTTGGCCCGAAGCGAGCACTATGCTTGACAAACATTTTGCGCATAGAAGAGCGCTCCGACGATTGCGAATCTTAGGATTCGGCGGATGTGCTTTGCTTTTGATCGTTTTAGCCTTAGTGTTTGGGAGCACGGATAGTTTTATTCCATCGCAGCAAAAGCAGGCGAAAAACGCTTCAAAAAGTGAATCAACCAAGGGTGCACGTATTGAACGTTCGGCTGATGCAAATAGACATTCATTTAAACCATCAATAGCTAAATCGGGTAGTTCTACTTCGCAAAACAGATATGAAGTAGCATCAAAAATTCAAACCAGCGATTCTGAACAGGGTAAAGCCACTAACAGGAATATGCCGATAACAACGTATCGAGATAAATCAACGTACCAAGGAAACCATATTGCATATTCGTCCACTCAAAAAACACTTGACGAAAAGGGCTTTTCGGATTCTGAAAAGTTCTCAATCGTCAATTCTGATGAAACTGAACGTGTAGATTTTCCCGCATTGAAAAACGAACATTCGGAGAAAAATCCAACTGCAAATGATAATGAAAACACCACAAACTCATCTGTCGTTGAAATAGTTCATGCCGAGGGAATGGTCCAAAATGAAACTGAAAATTCGCTCGTCAAAGACGCATCGAATTCAAAAAATAATTCACTAACAGAGCAAGCATCAAACACGCCTCCAGCGGGCATCATTCCAGAGTTGGGTGAGGTAAAAAAGGCCTCTTGGGAATGGGCGCTTGTGCCCTCAGTAGGGATGTTTAATTCAGTTAAATATTTAAAATCAAACACGAACACAAGTGCTTATGTAACGCGCAGAACGCAGGAAGAAGAAAATTCCTTTCGCGAAACGTTCCGCATGGGGCTTGAATTAAGTAAAGAACGATTAACATTTCAATCGGGAATTTATTACAGCGTTTACGGAGAGCGCACGGCTTACACTAATTGGTTAATGAGAACAATGCCTGAAATAGAGTTGTATAATCAGGTTGTTTACGACACTAACTTGACGCTTGTATCGTATTTGGATATGGGTAATTTTTATGAAATATCGGTTGCCTCGATTGATTCATCCGTTCAAACATTTGCCGATACCACTTTGGTAACAATTCAATCAACGGTTGATGCCCTTCCGTTCCATGTTCAAAACCGAATCAGTTACATAGAAATTCCACTAGGCTTGCGCTATACCGCATACCGTAATGCGCTCTTAGATGTGGGCATTTCAGCCGGAGGCAGTTTGGGATTTTTATGGCGCAGCCGAGGGTTCGTAGTTAATTCGGAACTGAATGAATTCGTACCTCTTGATGCTTCCGCAGGCATTCAGAAACTTATTGGTACGGTGAGAATAGCGGCAGATTTGCGATATAGATTGACCGAAAATCTGTCTTTAGGAATTCGGCCTGAGTGGAACAGCACACTGGGTGCAGTGTTGCGCCAGAACTCCATTCAACAGAATTATCGAAATTGGGGAATGCTGTTTGAATTGAAGAGAATAATTTAATTGAATTGCTTCTTTTCGTAGGGTTTCAAGCGTTTTCGCATGGCTCAAAACCTGATTTTATTGGACGATTCTACTAACGTGGAAGATCCATATCCATTTTTTATTTTCTTGATTTAACTCCTTTATTGATTTTACAATCGGAACCTGAATTGAGATTGCCTCAAACCGCTAAGTGCCTGAATTGTCGATTCGGCTTAATCCACATCCCACTTTATTTGCTGAAGCTTATACCTCTTGGGCAATAAAACCAAAACATATATATGCCATCAATGTCCTATTTCCCATTCCAATCGATGAGCTGATTAAAGCTGTAAGTACCCCAAAATTAAAACCACCAATACTCCAACGCGTCAAAAATGTGTTCGTTATGGATTTATTGAACGATTAAATTCGTTTTTTGCACATTACCGAAGGCATCAATTAATTGAATGCCATAAAATCCTGACTTAAGTTGATTAATTGAAACGGTATTTGAATTTGCACCCACTTCTTGTTGTAAAACCAATTGACCCTGTAAATTATAAATGGATACCATGCGCACATGTTCGGAATTTATAACGATTTGATTAGATGCCGGATTGGGATAGAACAAATAATCGCTCTTCGAGGATTCAGAAATTCCAGTAGGCATAGGAATACCCACCAAAGCTTCATTAGTCTGTATGGCAGGATTCACATCAAACACTATTGAAGCCTGATTTGCGATAAACTGTCCCGGCATCAATTCCTGATTTGCCCGAATCCGATAAACAATCGTACCAATACTTCCTGCAAAATTCTCAGAAGAATCGGGGAGATTGATTTGGTTGTGAATGAAGCGAATTAATCCGTTACCTGCGTTAACCAAAATGGCATTGTGGCTCGAAGACAAAAGCTGCACAGAGGATGCTTCGAAAAATGATGGGATAGGGTTACTTACCACTACCGTTTGTGCTGGTGCCGTTCCGGTATTCTGAAATTGAATACGGTAGGTGTACCAAAGTCGGTTTTCTTCTATTTCCCATTCGTAAACGTACTGGTTTGGGTGCTCATCCTGTAAGACCTGAATATGATTGGGATCGTATGAACCGTTTACAATCTGACATATTTGCGCCTGATTATTTGCAGAGCTGCAATCTTCGAAGCCCTCTGCAACAACCTGGAAGCACTTCGACAATCCATCCGTGGCAAAACAACTTAAAGAGTCATAAAGATGAATGGTGTTATATTCGCCATAAACCAAGTCGTCTGAAAAATTCCAAGTGTAAACATTACCGTTTTGAGAATCAAAAGCAGGAACGGTAGAATATAGATACACCGAGTCGGGAATGGTTAACGTGATTGAATATCCGTTCACCGGATAAAGACCGTGATTGGTGATAGAAATAATTTGGTGATTATCGTTTCCTGCACATCGGCGAAGCGGCCCAACGGGCGAAACGTTTACGTGTAAATCGGAACAGGCCGAATCGGGATGGACATAAAAGTCGAGCATGTAATCGGAGCTGCCGGCTTCGGTGTATGTAACGGAGTGCAGCGCATTATCGGGACACACGATGGTGGCAAAAGGTAAATTAGCGCTTAACCCGTTCATGCCAATAGTATAGGAACCGGTATCTGCTTCGAGACTGTAAATGCCGTTGGCTTGAGTTTGAGTGTACACCATTCCGTTATCGCGAATGATAGTTTGTCCGGGAATGGCGTAATCTTGGCCATCAACCATACAATTACCATTGAAATCAGCAAATACGCGCCCCGACATGATACAGCTTGGAGCCGAAATCGTATCGGGGTCAAAACGCCATGCATCGTTTTGTGTCTGCCACACGCCCGAATTGTTTCTTCCGGGTACAGCATATCCTTCAGTGCCTGTGGCGTTTTGGATGCCTTCGATAGCATAGCTTCCTAATCCACCAGCGCTGTTACAAAACAATTTATTGGTGATGTGCATTTCAATATTGTTGCTTGTTTCGTGCAACTGGAGTTGGCCGGTGTATAGTACCGTTGAACATCCAAATAAAGGCACATTGTTATAATTAATTACAAATATGCGGTTGGGTGCTTCGTTAACTGAATAATAACTTACAGAACCACCGATAGCAGGATTTAAATCGCACCAGGTGAGAAAAA
>JBILCR010000115.1:0-6358 GCA_044353055.1 Flavobacteriales bacterium | reverse complement strand
TTCGGTGAGACGCGCCAACTACTCACAGCTAGTAACCGGCGTTGGTCTTACTTTGGGGCTGGGTATTTTATTCTGTGTAACTCAGTTTATGTCTTGGGGTCAATTAGTAGAAAGCGGTATTTATTTCGCCGGTAAAACCGCAAATCCTTCAGGAAGTTTTTTATATGCCCTTAGTGGTTTGCATTTACTGCATATCGTTAGTGGCATTATTAGCCTTGCTTGGGTATTCATAAGTGCAATGCGAAAAAAATATACCGCCGAGCGTCATTCAGGAGTACGAAATGCTGCACTATATTGGCATTTCCTCGACGGATTATGGATTTATCTTTTTGTTTTTCTGATATTTATGCAATAACAAAGCGTCGTTAAAAACTTAGTATTAACGTGCATTTAAGTTTTTTGAATTGAAAATTTTAGGTTAAACTTGCAGCGAAAATAAATCTGCTTAAAAATGGCTCAGGCTACTTTAGACATTCCTGCTAAACAACTATGGGGCGGCGGCACTTCTCCGTTTGGTGCCAGTTATGGAAAACTGATGATGTGGTTTTTCCTACTTTCGGATGCCTTTACATTCTCTTCTTTACTGGTATCTTTAGGATATGCACGTCACGTGCATGCCGATACATGGCCTTTGGTTGAAAAGGTGTTTCATCACTTTCCCTTTACGCACGCGCACTTGCCATTGTTGTATGTTGGTTTAATGACCTTCATTCTTATTGTTTCTAGCGTAACCATGGTATTGGCGGTTGATGCAGGACACAGTAACGATAAAAAAGGTGTTCTTTTCTGGTTGGGCTTAACGGTTGTAGGGGGCTTGGTATTTTTAGGTTCTCAAGCTTGGGAGTGGTACACTTTTATTGTGGGAAGTGAAGGTGTAATGAAATCTGTAGTTATTGACGGCGAGGTAAAGAACATCCTTGTTCAAGGAGCCAACCTGCAATACAATGAATACGGACATACTCTGTTTGCGAATTTCTTCTTTTTCATTACCGGTTTTCATGGTTTTCACGTTTTTTCTGGAGTGGTTATAAATGCTATTGTTTTGTATCAGGCATACCAAGGAGTTTACGAAAAACGTGGGCATTACGAAATGGTTGAAAAAGCGGGCCTTTATTGGCACTTCGTTGATTTGGTTTGGGTGTTTGTATTTACATTCTTTTATCTGCTCTGATTTAAATTTTAAAAATTATGGCTCATCATATTGCTGATCAATCCTACGAATACAGTCATGCTCACGGTCCACGCACGCCTGAACAAAGCCGTGCCGTGCGTCGCAAAATTGCGATGGTTACGCTCCTTCTTTCGGTTATTACCATTGTTGAGGTACTTGTAGGTATTTATTATTCGAAATCGCATGTTACACCCAATACCTGGACCTTGATAAAGTGGTTTTACATTGTCCTTACCCTGGTTAAAGCAGGATACATTGTAATTGTATTTATGCACCTTGGCGATGAACGTAAAAATCTTAGAACAACAATATTACTCCCCATGTTATTGGTAGTGTATCTAATATTCATTGCCTTATTTGAAGGAGAGAACATAATTCAGTATGTTGAGGGCTTGATGAAAAAATAAACTACCAGAGATTGATTTTGTGCGGAAGATAATTGTACTGTTTGTTTTATTGCTGGTTCCCTCTATTGCCTATCTGATTTTATCTACTGGTAAGCATAAAATTAAACCTCTGTCTGTATTTGGACCAAAAATTCCACGTGCTGAGGGGGACACATTGTATCATACCATCCCCGATTTTAGCTTTACCGATCAAAATGGAAAAACCTTTGGATCTGATGATTTGAAAGGAAAAATCTATGTGGCTAATTTCTTTTTCACCTCCTGCCCTACTATTTGCCCTAAAATGCAAACGCTTGTAAAAAAGCTACACGATCAGGATGATTTTAAAACACTTGAGGATTTAAAAATTGTATCGTTTACAGTAGATCCGGATAACGATACTTCTCAAAAACTAAAACAATTTGAGGCTGAAGTGCACGCCGACGGGAATCGCTGGAAATTCCTCACCGGAAATCGCGATAGTATTTATGCGTTAGCCTATAAAGGATATATGGCTAACGCCATGCCCGATAGTGCTGCCCCCGGCGGCTTTTTACATTCCGACTTGGTTTTCTTAATTGATCGTGATAAACGCATCAGAGGTATTTATGAAGGCACCAATTCGCTCGATATGAAGCGCCTTATTGACGAAACCAAAGTACTTATTGCCGAATACAATCTTGCGCTCAAGAAAAATGTAAATCCTTTGCACTGATTCTTAGCCATGAGCATTTCAAAGGAAAAGAAGTATATACCCTTTATTGTAGCCGCCACTATTGCCATTCCGGCAGTAGTTACCTTACTGGCTTTTGCACCTCAGATAAGCCTTCTTGGAGACTTTAATTACCATGTGCTCCCTCTGTTTAACGCCATTATTAATGGCACTACGTTCTTTGTGCTGATTGGTGGATTGCTTGCCATAAAAAAAGGCAACATTACCCTCCACCGGCGACTAATGACCGGTGCCATTGCGCTCTCGGTTGTTTTTTTGGTTTCATATATTTTGTTTCATGCGGCAACCGAACCAACTAAATTTGGAGGTGAAGGAGCCATTCGAGGCATATATTATTTTGTGCTTCTAACCCATATCGTGCTTTCGGCAGCGGTTGTTCCACTTGTGCTCATATCGTATGTTCGCGCACTCTCTGAACGGTTTGACCGCCATCGTAAAATTGCACGCATTACGTTGCCCATCTGGCTGTATGTAGCATTTACCGGCGTTTTAGTGTATTTGATGATTGCGCCGTATTATCCGGCCTAATTGTCGTTGCCCATCAACACTGGTGCAAAAACAAATGCCTTAGGCAGAAGGCCCCCTTTTGAACAAAATCGCTTGCTTATTAAACGCCACTGTTCAAAAATTTATGTTGACTTGAGTTTGATGTTTTTGTAGGAATCCTATCCCCCCTACCCTAAGGGCGAAGCTACAAAAGCACAAATCGTTAAGCGTAAATAAACGATTATAAACGATTAAAACGTTTTCAATGTGCGCAACATAAAAAGCGAAAGGGGCTTTAGTTCGTGTGTATTTCTGTGATTAGCCTAAATTAAAATGCCAAGCATTAGTAATAGCAATACTGAAATGCTAAAGAGCGCAAAGCGGCATGCAGTTTTAATTAAAATTTTGAACCGAACTACCGCCTCGTTGTTTATTTTTGCATCATGAAAATTGCACGGAAAATAGTTTTTACCCTCAGTGTACTCCTGTGTGGAAGTATCTTTTCTGAAAGCTTCGCTCAATGTGCCATGTGCCGCAGCCAGGTAGAATCAAGCATTGAAGGGCAGGGAAAAGTTGTAGGCCGTGGTTTGAACGATGGCATCCTGTACCTGATGACGATTCCGTATCTGGTATTGGGCGGCTTTGGTTATATGGTTTACCGCAATTGGAAAGGTGGCCAGCAAAAGACCAGCTAGAGTTCTTCCTCCTCCTCCTTTTTGTCGGGGAATGTTCCGAATGTATATTGTAGTCCCAAACCCACTTGGAAGCCACTGCGCGTGAAGCTTCCAGCACCCGAATTATTGGTAAACATAAGGTTGTAGCGAAAATCGGCTACCGCTCCCCAGTTTTTGGAAATGCGAGCATGAAAGCCAAATGGAACAGATACCCCCGCATTGATATACCCTTTCCCTTTGATATCTTTGGCCAACACGGTTAATTGACTCTTTGTAGAATCGGGGGCATTATACAGCAATGATTCGCTCGTATTTTCTTGCATCACCGATGCCACGGATAACCCCAAGTTTAATCCTGCACCACCGTATAAGTAAACGGCGCGGTCGGGATCGGTGGTAAACAAATATGCCCCTTCGAGTTGCAAAATGCTGGCACGTGCATTCACAAAATACTCTCTCGTTTTGCTCAGATATTTAAACGTATCCACAGGCTCTGTTTTGAAATATGCCGACTCGAACGTGGCCATATCTTGATACGATAATCCAAGCTGCACCATTCTTCTGCGGTTAATTAGGGAGGGATCTGTCTTGCTTTTGGGACAATACAATGCCGAAGCCTGAATGATTAAATTACCCAAATTACCTTGCTGTGTTTTATCTCGTTTATTGAAGGTAGCGATATCTGACACTTCCGTTAACTGACTAGCATCTGATGCTAAGTTGCGGACATTTGTATAATCGGTGAGATAGGGCGATTGAATATGGTAAGACGTATTGATGCGAACCGCTTCTAAGTTCCAGTTTTTCACCGGGCCCGTTCGCAGCGGCTGTGCGTGTATTACAGCAAATACCCCCCAAAAAGGGCACAACACCAATGTAAAGAGACTCTTCATACGCTTGAATTTCAGACCTCAAAATACAAAAATGCCCCAACATCAAAACGAAATTGGGGCATTTTTAATTAAAACTAATCTCAATCAATAAATTCTACACTTCGCTTGATGAATCGCGTCAAGTCTTCGCCTTTTAATAGATTCTGCGCCAGCAAGGCCAAATCCGTAGCCTGTTTCACCAAATGCTCCTGTTTTTCGGTTTCTTTTTCATTTAGAATACGGCCGGCAAGCGGATGGTTGGTATTCACCACCAAATTCAGCGACTCGGGCATGTCTTTCATAAACGGATTGCCTCCGCCCAATGCCGACATTTCTTTCATCCTGCGCATAAATTCGGGGCGCGTTACCATAAAGGGCATATCGGTTTCGCTCAATGCTTCAAGCTGCACATGGTAGGTTTTTGCCACCTTTTCTTCAAGCACTTTTTTCAGGTTTTCCTGCTCTTCATCGCTCAGCTTCGAAATAACCGGCTCGTCTTTCTGGATGAGCTTATCTACCGTATCCGAATCTACACGCACAAAACGTGTGTTTTCCAATTTACCTTCGAGCATGTTGATCAGGTGCGCATCGAGTGGCGAATCCATCAGCATTACCTCATAACCGCGCGATGTAGCCGATTCGATAAAGCTGTGTTGTTCCTTCTCGTTCGAAGTATACAGTACAATTAACTGATTGTTTTTATCGGTCTGTGCCGGTTTTAATTGCTCCAGCAGCTCGTCGGCTGTGTAATACTTGCCATTGAGGTTTTTAAACAAATTGAACTTGGGCGCACGCTCGTTGAACTTATCGTCGCTAAGCATACCGTATTGAATAAACATCTTAATATCGTCCCACTTGCCTTCGTATTCTTCGCGGCTGTTCTTGAACAATTCTTCTAGTTTATCGGCCACTTTTTTGGTGATGTGATTGCTGATTTTCTTCACATTCGAATCGCTCTGCAAATACGAGCGCGAAACGTTCAGCGGAATATCGGGCGAATCGAGCACGCCGTGCAACATGGTAAGGAAATCGGGCACGATGCCTTCAACCGAATCGGTAACAAACACCTGGTTGCAGTACAGCTGGATTTTATTTTTCTGCACCTCGAAGTTGCGCTGCAGCTTGGGGAAATAGAGAATGCCCGTAAGATTAAACGGATAGTCCACATTCAGGTGGATGTGAAACAATGGCTTCTCGGCAAAAGGATAAAGCTCTTCGTAGAATTTATCGTAATCTTCCTGCGTCAAGTCGGCCGGTTTGCGCGTCCAAGCAGGATGCGTATTGTTGATTTGCTTTTCTTCGAACCAAACAGCTACCGGCAAAAATTTGCAGTATTTATCGAGCAGCGACGAAATACGGGCACTTTCGAGGAACTCGGCCGAGTCTTCATGGACGTGCAGGATGATATCCGTTCCGCGGTCGGTGCGATCGGCTTTTTCTAACGTAAATTCAGGGCTACCATCGCATTCCCAGCGGGCGGCATCTTCGCCATCGCGCCACGAACGGCTAACGATTTCAACACGCTCGGCCACCATAAAAGAGGAATAAAAGCCCAATCCGAAATGTCCGATGATGGCCTGAGCTTCGGGCTTATCCTTGTATTTCTCAACAAATTCTTCGGCTCCCGAAAAGGCAATTTGGTTAATGTACTTATCAATTTCTTCGGCACTCATGCCAATACCTCGGTCGCTAATGGTAATAGTCTTGGCGTCCTTGTCGATTTTAACTTCCACTTTCAAATCGCCCAGTTCGCCGGTAAATTCGCCTGCCGATGCGAGTGTCTTTATTTTTTGGCTGGCATCCACCGCATTCGAAACCAATTCGCGCAGGAAGATCTCGTGGTCGGAATACAGAAATTTTTTAATGATGGGGAAAATGTTCTCGGTGTGTACGTTGATTTTTCCGGTTTGCAT
The DNA here is from genome assembly GCA_044353055.1 of Flavobacteriales bacterium. Taxonomy (GTDB): domain Bacteria; phylum Bacteroidota; class Bacteroidia; order M30B66; family M30B66; genus CAMCXT01. The sequence goes on along the minus strand of JBILCR010000115.1, from coordinate 123 downwards.
AGCTTGTGATTTTTATTGAACGCCTCCCTGTTTTCAAAGGCTGTGCCGCTGCATTATTGCTGACAAATTGGCAAGCATTCGGAATTAGGAAATGGAATTTGTGCGTAAAAATTGAACATGGGC
>JBILCR010000114.1:0-6371 GCA_044353055.1 Flavobacteriales bacterium | reverse complement strand
ATAGGCGAGCTTGAGTTCATCGCTCATTTCTGATCGTGCACCAAACAAAAGGGCTCCTGCAATGGCCCGAACATTAATGTCAACACAAAATGAATTTAAAATCGAAAGGAGTTTATTCCTCCATGAAGTGATATATGAAAGCCATCTTCTTTGCTCGTTCTTTATCTCAAATAAATCAGTAGGTTGAGCATAAACTATCCCGTAAACACCCTTGTTCTTCAAATAACTTTGATAATCAAAAGCTCCGGGATAATCACATCCGCCGGGCCGCTTAATTTCGGCGTGTAACCAATAATCTGAGTCAATATTTAAATGAAGGTTATTTTTTGTTTTGTCATTAATATATACTACCACCTTTTCATCAAGCGAAAGGCTCTGACGTTCCTTTACATATTGTGTAATTTGTGCTTCAAATTTATAGCCCTTTGCAGTTGGAGTAGGAATTCCTAAGGCCCGAACTTTAAACATGTAGGGTGTTTCATAAAAAGCATAAAGGGTATTGGCGCGAACGTTTATATTTAAGAGTACACCCAGCAGAACGTATATAAACGCAACAAGAACACCATTTGCCCAAACATAGTTGAGCATTTTTCGTCGAAGGAATAATAATGACCATGAAATTGATACGGAACTCCAAATAGCGACATGATGGTGTTCCACTTCAAAAAAAGAAGCAAAACCAATTCCAGCAACCAAGGGAATCAGTATCCTTACTAAAGGTTGTTGATCCCAGCGGATATTATTGACCTGCGTTTTCACAAGCCAAATAAAAAAAAAGCCCCGCTAATGCAGGGCTTTATATCCGTTTTTAAACGTTTAAAACGCTTACTTCATCAACTTGAATACTGTACGACGATCCATTTGCCATTCCTTCTCGGTGCATGACTCACATGCACATTTCGATTTAGGAACCGACTCGCCATAGCCTTTATATGTTAAACGCTTAGGATCAATATCGCGATTAGTACAGTATTTAACAACGGCTTCAGCGCGCTTCTCAGATAATTTCTGATTGTACTCCTCACTGCCTCTGCAATCGGTGTGCGAACCTAATTCGATTCTAAAGCTTGGATTGTTCTTTAACAATGTAACCAATTTATCAAGTTGTTTGGCAGCATCTTTACGGATGTTCCACTTGTTGTAATCATAATAAATATCGTTGATGTCGTATTCTTTAGCCCAATCTGGAGCCTCAACTTCAACGTATTTGTTTTCTTCGCATGTGCGAATTAATTGCGCACAACTTTTCCCTTTGGTAGTGATTTCGATGCTGTTGGTAAGTACCTGAGCACTACGGGCGTTGATGGTAAAATCAAAGTTTCCTTTAAGGCGGAACGACGCTTTCCCTTCGCTATTTGCCATGGTACTGTCAATCTCACCGTTATCTTTATTCTGCGCATAAACCATAAGACCTGAAGCAGGCTTGCGACTTTCCTTATCTACCAAACATACTTCTACAGGAATAAATATATCCTTATAAATTACTTCATAAAGCTTATCAGCACCTGAACGTGATGAGGTAAGATTACCTACTTTGCCTTCCGAATCTAGTGTAAACGAAAAATCGTCACGTGAAGAGTTGATAGGAGTTTTAAGATTTTGAGGCATAGTCCAGCTGCTTCCGTTGCGGGTAGAGGAGAAAATATCTAGACCTCCAAGACCTGGATGTCCGTCGGAAGAAAAATACAATTTACCATCAAAGCCAATTTGAGGCATTACTTCACGCCCAGGCGTATTGATCATTGGTCCTAAATTAACTGGTGCATCCCATGCACTTCCGTTCCATGTGCACATGTAAAGATCTGTAGATCCATATCCTCCCGGACGGTCAGAACTAAAATACATGGTTTTTCCATCTGCGCTTAAAGCAGGATGCCCATTAGAGAAATCTTCAGAATTGTGCACAAACGATTCAAGATTGGTCCATTCACCGTCAATAAATGATGCTTTAAGAATTTCGAGATTGGATACCTTATCCTTATTAAGAATCATTTTACCATTTTTCTGCTGGGTACGGGTAAAATAGACCGTTTGACCATCAGGTGAAAATGTGGCAAATGCATCATGAAATTCAGAATTAACCCCGCCTTTTAACGGTTCAGGTTTTGACCATACTCCGTTTTTCTTGTCTTTCTTGGTGAAAAACAAATCCATGTAGGCATTACCCGTATATGGATTTTTAGATTTTTTTGGCGACTCATCAGTAATGGCATATTCTCCTGCGAAAACATAACCAAAATTGTAAGGGGTCCCACCTAAAGCACTCATGAGGCCTGAAGACTCAATCATTTTAAGGCTGTAAGCACAAGTATCTAGTTTACCATCGAAAGTCTTTGGATTGCCCGCAGCTTCAATAAGTGACTTAATTACCTTATCATCGGGATTGGTTTTTGCATATTCCTCGAAAGCTTTTTTAGCTTCAGAATACTTTTGATTCTGCATCAATACCTTACCATAATGAAAATAGTTAATGGCTTCGTTTTCGGCCATTGTAACCAAATCCTTGTATTGATTCTCTGCTTCTACAGGGTTATTCATCATGCGATACGTGTCGGCCAAACCTTTCTTAGCCGCATAGCTTTTACCGTCTTTCTCTAAGGCCTTCTTAAATTGTGGAAGCGCATTAGAATAAGCGTAAGCATCGTAGCTTCTGTTCCCTTTCTTTACATAAAGACCTGCACCGCATCCACCAAGGATAAAACCAAGTCCGATAACGAAAATTGAATATGATTTGTTCATGTTTCTTGTTGTCAGTGGTTAGAAATAACGTGGATGTTTAATTTTAGCAAGTTTTTGAGTGAAATCGTAGCCCAACATAAACTCAAGCGTACCGTTTTGATACGAACGGATATCGGAAGTAGTGGCGTCGAAAGCAAAACCAGCTCTGAAAGCTTCGGTTATTTGATACTCTGCCATAAATACAACTGCTGAATTATAACGGTACGAAGTTCCTAACCAAAACTTATCGTTAAATAAGAAATGTGCGTTTATATCGAACGATACTGGAGTGGTTGGCTCATATTTAACCAAAAATGAAGGTTTAAACTTGATTGAACCATCGGCTTTAACATCCCAAACATATCCACCATTCAGGAAAAAGTGCCTGCGAAGTCCGGCATCGCTATTGTCTGACTTACGCGAATCAACAGCTAGTAAGTTAGGAATCGAAAGCCCCAAATAACCGCGTTCGCCATACCAATAGGTACCAAAATCAAACTTAGGTATCCACAAACTTTCGTTTGCATTATACAACGGATCGCCTGCATCAGGAATGTTCTCGAGCTTACTTACATTAAACATAGTGTTACGCACTCCAGCTCTAAGACCAAACGACAATTTTGACTTTTCATTCACCTTAATCTGGTAGGAATAAGAAGCCGAAATATCATTATTGGTAGTTAAACCAATATTATCGTTGATAATCATAAAGCCCAAACCCATGTTCTTATCCTGGATAGGACCATCAAAAGCAACGGTTGTAGACCACGGACGGCCCGAAAAACCTAACCATTGCTGACGATGTAAAGCCGTTCCTCCCCAGTAGGGATGGGTGCCCGCATAAGCCGGATTCAAAAACAGTCCGTTGAACATGTATTGACTGACCTGTAATTCTTGCTGCGCATTGGCGAAGTAAGAACAAACCAGCATACCGAACACTGTAGCTATTCTCTTCATTTTATTTGTTTTTGGTGGATTCAAGATGTATTAAAAATTAATTTCTTCTTAGATCAATGTAAGATTGAACATCATCGAAACCTTCTTTATTTAGATTAACGACGATAAAGTACGTTCCATCCGGTAAAAGGTTTCCGTTATTTCCTTCTCCATTCCAGTTATTCTGATAATCCTTGGCTGAATATACCAAGCTGCCCCAGCGATTAAAGATGTTAATCTGATTTCCGGGATAACCTTGAATACCCGTTATCACATAATTATCGTTAAAGCCGTCGCCATTAGGCGTAAACCCATTAGGTAGCTTTATTAAGCCCGGTTCGTTAAGGAAAATAGTGCGTTGAACAGAACATCCCTGCTCGTCGGTTACAGTAACCGAGTATTCACCGCCAGCTAAATTGCTTTGATCTTCCTGTGTAGCTCCGTTAGACCAGTTATACACAAAATTACCTGAACCTCCATCAACAGTTAATTCAATAGAACCATCATTAGCTCCAAGGTAAGAGATATTAAAATCATCGTAATATACTGGACTGCTCAGAAGCACATCAAAAGCATCATTAGTAATGATCTCGATATAATCAGTTGATGAACATCCATCGGCATTGATACCCGTAACAGCATATTGACCTAAATACGTTGCAGTAATGGATGGTGTTGTTTCGTTAGATGTTCCCCACAAGTAAGAAACATAACCAGCACTTGCCGTTAAAACAATATTGATGGCTTCATCATTACAAACTATAGTATCAGCTGCAGTTATCTGAATTGGCTCTACTGACTTAACAATAATTTCAATGGACGCTGAAGTATCAACGCATCCGCCTGGCGCAGTAACTACGACCGAGTAAAATCCTCCTTGTTCAACAACAATTTCATTAGACGTAGCTCCAGCTATTGGCAAACCATTTAATAACCATTGATTGCCCAAAGCATAGCTACTGATCAATGTAGAAGTTGCCTGTCCGGAACAAATTACATTAGAGCCATCAAGAGTAATTTCAGGCTGAACCAATTGCGTAGTAACCGTTATAAACAATGAGTCAACACCGATGCAGCCGTTCTCGGTGCGGCTAAGCGTATACCAACCATTTAAACAGGCAGTAATAATCGAGTCGGTAGAAACACTGCCATTAGGCAAGGTCCATGAAATATTCTGCGCTGATGAAGCAGCCAAATCTACACATGCACCACTGCATAACGTGGTAGAACCATTAGTTAATATAGACACGGAAGGCAATGGATTAACAACAACATCGATGGTATCGGAATACACAGGACAGTTAGCACCGTTATAAATCGCATAATACGATCCAGATTCAGTAACCAAAATTTCATCGAAATTCTCTAGACCATTGCTCCATAACACTAAATTACCCGTAGAGGCTTGTAAAACTACACTCTCTCCTGAACAAAGTGTAGTTGGCCCATTCGCACTAACGGAGAATGTTGCTGTAGGCAACTCTACAGTGAGTTGTAACGTGTCAGCGAATACACATCCATTTGTATTGGTAGTTTGCAAAATAATTTGAGCATCGGCAGATGTATTGATTACTGCAGATGATGCGTCGGATGCGCCAATAATAGCACTCGATGGCGACCAAGAGTAAGTTGCTCCTGTAACATCAGAAACAGATAAGGTAAGCGGACTGTTTTGGCAAATAGTAAGGTCAGCACCTAAAGAAGTAGGGGCTATAGGAAGCACATTCACAGTAACCGTGTCGGTTCCTGTTCCGCAGGCATTAGATCCAGTAACCACATAGGTTGTAGTGGCAAAAGGTGTACAAATAGGATTTTGAACTATGGTTCCGCTTAGGTAAATAGACGGCGACCACAAGTAATTTCCATTTCCAGCTGCAGAAAGTTGAACAGATGAGCCTGCACAAATTGTTGTATCGCTGAATGAAGCTTCTGCACCGGCAGGAAGCACTTCGATAGTGATGGCTTCTGAAGTATCGGTGCAACCAAACGCATTAACTACGATAACAAAATAATCGCCTGAAGTATTCACCGTAATGGATTGATTAAACTGAGAAGGACCTGAAATATTCCAGATATTTCCAGTTTGTTGACTTGAAGTCAATTGTACAGATCCACCTTCGCAGAATACAGTTGGACCACCTGCAGAAATAGTGGGAGCAGAAGGACTACTTACAACGTTAACCGTTGCTGAACTTACTCCGAAACTACCCTCACAATCAGGATTACTAGCAGATGATAACGATAAAAGTGTAAACGTTGTAGTAGCGTCTATTGGCACGTTCAATACATATTGAGGGGCATCATAGTCATTAATAATAACTGGATTAACACCATCTGTAAATGAGAAGTTATAAGGTGCTGTACCAGTAAAATCAATAGTTACATCAACATTTTCACCTCCACAAATATTTTCGGCAGAAACAGAAATACTCGCTGTTGGACCGTCAGTATTAATAACCGTAGCGGTACCTTCAGCAGAACATGTTCCATCGGTTACAGTTACTGTATAATCTCCTGCAGCAAGTCCAGAGATATCTTCAGTAGTTGCTGTAAATCCATTCGGTCCTGACCAGCTGTAAGTAGCAGCAACGGCATTTGAAACCGCCAAGTCAATTGAACCTGTTGATTGACCGCAAAGTGTACCCGAGGCTGTTAAGATAAGTGTTGGCTCATTGGTGTTAATCAATGTTACCGTAGTTGAAGCAGAGCATAAAGCA
>JBILCR010000113.1:0-6428 GCA_044353055.1 Flavobacteriales bacterium | reverse complement strand
GGGCTGGGATGATACTACAAAAAATATTGAAGAAGTTGCCGAGCGGCTTCAGGATATTGGCATACAGGCATTAACCATACACGGTCGCACGCGTGCTCAATTGTATAAAGGGCCTGCCGACTGGCACCTTATAGGAAAGGTTAAAGGCAATCCGCGCATAAGTATTCCAATTTTTGGAAACGGAGATGTGGATTCGCCTGAAAAAGCGCTAGAGATGCGCAATGCCTATGGAGTTGATGGCCTTATGATTGGTAGGGCCAGCATTGGATATCCTTGGATTTTTAATGAGATAAAACATTTTATGGAAACGGGAGGCTATTTGCCGGCGCCCGATTTAGACGAACGAATTCGTGTATGTACCACGCACCTCGATGCGTCCATAAAATGGAAAGGACATAATCTCGGCATTATTGAGATGCGGCGCCATTACACCAATTATTTTAAAGGCCTGCCACATTTTAAGGAATACCGCCTTAAACTAGTAACCCTCAATCAATACGATGCTATTCGCGAGGTGTTAGACGAAATAGGCAATAACTTCAGAGAGATTACTTTAAGCGCATAAACATGTTTCAAAACCAGCCATCAAAAACCGAGTTAAGCACGTTGGGTGAATTTGGCCTCATTAGGCACCTCACGGGCAATATCGCGACCAAAAATCCCGAAACTATTTTAGGTATTGGCGATGATGCCGCGGTGCTGCAACATTCAGAAAAAGAAAATATGCTTATCAGCACCGATATGTTGCTCGAAGGCATCCACTTCGATTTGAGCTATGTGCCTCTTAAGCATTTAGGTTACAAGGCGGCAGTGGTTAATTTTTCAGATATCTATGCCATGAATGGATTTCCTAAGCAACTGCTGGTTTCTTTGGCTTGCTCCAACCGTTTTCCGCTCGAGGCACTCGAAGAGGTGTATATGGGTTTGCAAAAAGCCTGTGCTGAATATGGGGTAGATTTAGTGGGTGGAGATACTGCTTCTTCTAAAGCCGGTCTTGTACTTTCCCTAACAGCTGTCGGAACCGTTGAAAAAAATCGGTATGTGAGCCGTAAGGGGGCAAAAAAGGGCGATCTGCTTGTGGTTTCGGGCGACTTAGGTGGAGCATATATGGGCCTGCAGCTGCTTGAACGCGAAAAATCGGTATTTATGGAGCATCCTGCTGCTCAGCCGGATCTCGAAGGGTTTGATTACATCCTCGAACGGCAATTAAAGCCGGAAGCACGCCGCGATGTTATTGAATATTTGAATGAAATCGGCGTTTTGCCCACGGCAATGATTGATGTTTCGGATGGATTATCATCCGAAATACTACATATTTGCAATCAAAGTAACGTTGGCTGCCGATTGTATGAAGACAAAATACCCATCGATCCCCAAACGTATTCTACGGCACGCGAATTTGATCTCGATCCAACGGTATGTGCGCTTTCGGGAGGCGAAGATTATGAATTGCTTTTTGCCATAAGGCAGGACGATTATGAGAAAATAAAAGGGAGTCCATTACTAACTACCATAGGTTACATCACCGATTCGGACGACGGCGTTCAACTGATAGACAAGAGCGGTGGTTTGCATCCACTTACCGCGCAGGGTTGGAACAGCTTTTCCTAATAGTTTTGATTTTAGGCAGCGTTAATCCAGTTTTTAATCCAGTCATAAACATTAATCACTTCTGTTTCGATTGGCGCCTCTTGATGTTGTTTCAGCCATGCGCGCGCCTCTTTTTCAATTGCAGGCGACATTTCACCGTCTTTTTTTGCCAGTTGCAGCATAAGTTTTAAGAAGCCATGAATTCGTAAACCAGATTCCTCATTGATTTCTTTAGCAAATTCTTTTTGCATATTTCGGCAGTTGGTAGCAATAGCATCCCACTGGTCGAGCTTGGCTTTAAGAATGAGGTCGGAGAGGGCAATTTTGAGTCGAAAATACGGATTGGCTAAGTGAAAAGCAGGGTGCAATGGAATGCGGCTCATAAGCTTTACCGCACGCTTGTATGCGCCCGTTTCATATAGGCACAATGCCAGATTTACATGAACCACCAAACTGTAGATCGGATGTTTAGCAAGCGATGGGTGCTGTATGGTAGCCTCCAAAATAGAAACAGCCTCAGGCAAATTGATTACCGTATTGGCATATACCATGGCGCTGTTATAAAAAATAAAGTATTTCTCTGCCAGCATGCCTTCAAATTGGTCGATTACCTTTTTTAGTTCATTGGCCGCTTTGAGTGATTCTTCCACTGCTCCGGCTTTGAACAGAGAATTGGTCCACCAAGTATAGAGCTTGCATTTAACTTCATGATTTTGTTTGCCAAACAGGTGCAGTTTTTCCGCATCGGCGAGCTGAGTTCCTAAATATTCGGCCAGAGCGGCGTAGGCATGCTGCTCAAGGAGCAATTGGCTTACCCCTTCGATCATACGCAATCTAAAACTCGGATCGGAATAATAAAAGCTGTCGTTACGATAGCGATCTAATATTTGTTTAAGGTGTTTACTCGATTCTTCCGATTTTCTTGCGGTTTGCTGAGACATAGCCAGCTTATAGCCTAGAAGGATTAATACCTCGTCGAGTTCTTGAATGGCGATAATTTTTTTGCGATTTTGAACACTTTCATTAATAATAGTTTCAGGGTTTTTTTCTGGAATTTCGGGGCACAGATGTACCAATTCCGAAAGGATGAGATTTAGAATTTCATGCTCATTTTGGGCACGTGCTTTTATGCAGGCCCGCTCAAAATAATCCCAGGCAATTTCGAATTTACGTTGATGTTTAAATGCTACGCCAAGGTTAAAAAGCTGCAACGTAGAAATGGAGTTTTCGGAAAATGCGAAATCACTTGCCGCACGATCGAGATAGTCGCGCAATCTCTTTTTAAGCTGGTAACATGTGTTTTCGCTCGGGCTTCCTGGAAGTAACTCAGAAAGTTCTCTCGCCGACAAGTTCTTTTTGGGATGTGAACGTATGATATCAAATAGTTGAAGCACCTTGCGTTCATGCTTAAGCTGAATACGGCTCATGAATAATTTAAATGATCGAACTTCCTGTTTCGACATGCCGAGTATTATTGCATCAATTTTTGACATTGAACCTGTAAGATATTTAGCGCAAATTAATGCAAATGCATTCAATTGATAGTATTATATTTGAGCATGTTTAGAAAATCATTAGCGCTATTTTTATTATCGTTAGGCTTGCACAGTTCAGGGTTTACTCAGAGCGTGGTAAGCGTTACATCGGTGCAGGGGTTTCCGGATATTTTGATCATAGGTCAATCTTACGACCTTGCCGTAGAAGTAAGTTATGAATCGGGTGTAGCTCCCGTTTTTGCTGAGGATAATTTAAGTATTAATTACCTTACAGACAAAATGATTGAGAATGGCATAAATGCCGCTCAAATGGGAGGTCCTCAGGAGGTAAACATTCCGTTGGGCGAATCGCTTATCCTTGATGTATGGGACTTCGATGTTATTGAAGAGCAATTTAGGGTAGGAGGCAATATTGTCGTTATTTGGCCCTCATACAGTGGAAATGTGCCAAATGATAGTTTAATGCTTGATCTTCAGACTGCCGAATCGCAAGGTGTTACGGGATTAAAAAACACCTCGTTTTTAATGCGCAAATTTTGGGCAAACTCTAAAATCGATCGGGAGGACTTCGACGCTCTTTCTATTCAAAATGCTTGGATAAGTGATGCGGTGGGTAACGTTATTTGCGCTATTGCTGTTGATCAGCAATGGGATAGCAGTGCTTGGCCTACAGGTGTTTATTATCTTTCATTTGCAGACTATAAAGGTCGGATGTTTACCTATAAAGCGCTTAAGCCTTAGCGTAGTAAAGTTTGGGTTAGTAATTAATATTGTTATTGATGCTTCTTGCTTGAAAATTCTGATTGAATTTTCGAGCTGAACCTGTAAGAAGTATCCAAAGAGGTATCACGAAGTTATGATCAGCGGTGTAATTTTACTTCATTAAAATCACACTGCTGAAAAATTAATTCATACAGCGCAAACCAACATAATTCGGGATCCTCCGGCACAAAAACCGGAGGTTTCTTTTTTTAGTATTTTCGTAGCATCTTCAAATTTTTTTTGTTTATGCAACTAACCTACCTGGGGCATTCATGCTTTTTAGCTGAACATGCCAACACATCAATACTTTTCGATCCCTTTATTCGTCCCAATCCGCTGGCAGCTCACATTGACATCGCTTCCATAAGGCCCGACATTATTGCCATTAGCCACGCGCACGGCGATCATATTGCCGATGCCGAAGAAATTGCAAAAACTAGCGGTGCAAAACTTTTGTCTAATTACGAAATTACCTCCTGGTTCAATCAGAAAGGTGTTGAAAATACGGTGGGTATGAACACCGGAGGCACCTTTAAAACAGCCAATGTTTCTATAACCTTAACACAAGCCCATCATTCAAGCTCATTCCCCGATGGAAGCTATGGTGGAAATCCTAACGGATTTGTTGTCAAAATGGGGAATCATTCCTTTTATTATGCCGGCGATACCGACATATTTGGCGATATGGCGCTCATTGCTAGTATGCACGCGCCGCAATGGGCCATTTTACCCATAGGCGACCATTTTACCATGGGCATAGCATCTGCCTGCGAAGCTGCAAAATTGACTCAAGTTAAACGCGTTATAGGAATGCATTACAATACTTTTCCTCCAATATCGATTAACGAAGATGAGGCAAAAGCACATTTTAAACAGCAAGGCATCGAGCTCACACTGCTCCCCATCGGGCATAAAATAGAAATGGATTAACAGGCAGGCCTTGATTCTAAGAACCGTTTTACTGCCTCTGCGCAGTGGAAAGGCTCTTCTAAAAAACTCATGTGTGCCGAGTGTTCAGACATTACTATTTCGGAATGAGGCAAAGCCGCTTTTACCATTCTGTAATGATCCTCAGGAATTAGGCAGTCGAATTTGCCCGCGTAAAAAAGTATAGGAATACAAGTAATTGATAATGTTTCTGAATAGTCCTTACGCTCACGCATCACTTCAATAGCTCTTATTATGCCTTCAGTATTATTATTTGATGCCCGAGCAATCAATGGAGTAATTTTTCCATCATCTTGGTTGCGAAACAGTGATGGGATAAACGAATGGTAAAAGCGTGAGGCACTTTTCTTAATCAGCTCAATGGTTCTCAGGCGTTGAGCTTTGCGCTCCTCGCTATCGGCAAACGATGTGGAATTAATTAATACAAGCGAGGTAACAACCATCGGAAATACCGTCGCCAACGCCAGTGCTGCATATCCGCCCATTGAATGGCCCACCACCGAAAAGGTTGCATAGCCTAAATCATGCATAACCTCCCTTACGTGAAGGGCAAAGTCTTCAAAATCTGATTTTTCTGAAAAGGCAGGTGCTGACCCGTGGCCGGGCAGATCAAACAAAACCAATGTATACTTATGCGCTAGTTCTTCTGAAAATACTCCCCATACATTTTTATCAAAAATAAATCCATGCAGCAATACCAAGGCTTTTGCTCCCTTGCCACAAACCAAGTAATCAGTTTCGCTGCTTTTTCTCATAGTATCAAGCCTGTTTTAGATAAAAATTAGTAATGCTAAACATTGTTCATATTTATATTTTTTTTCAAAGATGCTTGTGCCTATGCGTGGTGTTTTCGTTCTTTGCGTCCCGAAAATAAACTCATTTTCACGAAATAATCTCACTAAAAAGAACATGAACAAAATAAAAGTAGCGCATCCTGTAGTGGAACTCGACGGCGACGAAATGACCCGAATCATCTGGAAATTCATTAAAGACAAGTTGATACTTCCCTATCTCGATATTGATATAAAGTACTTTGACCTGGGTATGGAGCACCGCGATGCCACCAACGATCAGGTTACGGTTGATGCAGCTGAAGCCATCCGAACTTATAACGTAGGTATAAAGTGCGCTACCATTACCCCCGATGAGGCCCGTGTTAAGGAATTTAACCTTAAACAAATGTGGAAAAGTCCCAATGGCACCATTCGTAATATCCTCGATGGTACCGTTTTTCGTGAGCCTATTGTATGTAAAAATGTGCCGCGCCTCGTCCCTAACTGGACAGCGCCCATTTGTATCGGACGCCACGCATTTGGAGATCAATACCGTGCTACCGATTTTCTTACTAAAGGAAAAGGCAAACTTACCATAACCTTCGAAGGAGAAGACGGTCAAACCATTTCTCACGAGGTGTATAATTTTAAAGGCGACGGTGTTGCTCTGGCAATGTACAATACCGATGAGTCTATACGTGGTTTTGCCCGTGCATGTTTTAACCAGGCCATTAGTAAAAAATGGCCCCTCTACCTAAGCACTAAAAACACGATTCTTAAAAAATACGACGGTCGTTTCAAGGATGTTTTTCAGGAAATCTATGATAATGAGTTTAAAACAACCATGGATGGACTCGGT
>JBILCR010000112.1:0-6488 GCA_044353055.1 Flavobacteriales bacterium | reverse complement strand
AGACAGCGGTGCTGTTTATGTAGAATGGTCGAAACCCAACGAAATAGATACCACACAATGGCCCGGCCCATACAGTTACGAAGTTTACCGGGCTGAAGGCATACAAGGAAGCGATTTTTCATTGGTCGCCCTATTGACCGATATTAACGACACCCTTTACCTCGACAGTGCCGGCAGTAACTTAAATACCGAAATGCTAGGCTGGAATTACAAAATAGTTTTGAAACAGGCCAGTCAAACTATAGGCGCCTCGCCTACATCCTCGAGCCCGTTTTTAAACGGCAGCGGGCAGGACCAATCGGCAGTGCTCGCATGGAATTACAATGTTTTGTGGCAGGTAGACAGCACGGTGATTTATCGTAAGAATCCCAACAACAACACTTTCGACTCTATTGCAACCCGATATTCTTCTAATTTTACCGACCTACAATTAATTAACGGCATATCCTATTGCTACAAAATTGAAACATTTGGCCATTTCAGCGCAGAAGGCTTTAATGAACCGCTGCGCAATTTGTCGCAAGAGCTCTGCATAATCCCTACCGATCTAAGTCCACCCTGCACACCATTTCTTTCCTTAAACAGTAGCTGCGACTCATTACGCAATACATTAAACTGGCAAGTACCCTTCGATACGTGCAACAACGACATCAGTGATTACACCGTGTTTTTTAGCACGCATCCCGATTCAAGCTATAAAACTTTGGTAAAATTAGACGCCGGCATAATGAATTTAGACCATTTTCCGGGAGATTTTGTAGCAGGCTGTTATGTACTTGTTGCATCCGACTCGGCAGGCAACATCAGCAAAAGCGACACGCTTTGTGCAGACAATTGCCCCGAGTATACCTTGCCCAATGTTTTTTCGCCCAATGGCGATGGATTTAATGATGTGTTTAGGCCTTTCCCTTATCGTTTTATTGAAAAAATAGATTTGCACGTGTATAACCGATGGGGACTTGAAGTTTTTGCTACCGCAGATCCAGATATTAAATGGGACGGTAATACCCAAACCAGCGGCAATAAACTTGCCGATGGAGTGTATTTTTATGTAGGCTCTGTTTATGAGAAAAAACTAGCTGGATTAATTCCTCGACCCATAAAAGGCACCATTCAGATAATTGGGTCAGAGAATAAAGCGCAAGAATAACGTAAAATAATCGAACGAATGTTTACCGGAATTATTGAATCGATGGGCAGGATAGAAGCCATTGAACTACAAGGAGGCAACACAGAATTAACAGTTTACAGCCCTTGGGAAGGCCAGCTAAAAGTGGATCAGAGTATTGCGCATGATGGTGTTTGCCTAACTGTTACTGCAGTTGAAGGATCCTACCACAAAGTAACCGCCATTGAAGAAACCCTTCAAAAAACCAATTTGGGACAACTAGCGGTGGGCTCGGCAGTTAATTTGGAGCGCTGCGTTTTAACCGGAAGCCGCTTTGATGGACATATAGTTCAAGGTCATGTGGATGGTACCGGAGTTGTGGATTATATAAACGCACAAGACGGAAGTTGGAGCATTGGAATAAAGCATGCTATTAGCCCTGACTTTATAACGGTTCGAAAAGGAAGCATCTGCTTGAACGGCATCAGCCTGACCGTGGTGAACCGAGATGATGATTTTTTCTCGGTAGCCATAATTCCCTATACCTGGCATCACACCAATTTGCAATTCCTTAATAAAGGTCAAAAAGTGAATTTAGAATTTGATATTTTAGGTAAATACCTAAGCACGATCATGGAGCGTCAGAAGCTCGGCATTGGAGAAGGATAAAAAACAATCATAAAAAAATTCTATTTTCTGAACATTACTTTTTTATAAGTGTTTGTATTCTGTAGTGCCGTATTCTATCCAACGATATAGCAGCAAGAAACGAAGGGATGCATTCATTAAATTCTAAATACTCCATAAAGGACCTGGAGCGTTTATCGGGCGTTAAGGCGCACACCATACGTATTTGGGAGCAGCGCTATAATTTATTGAGTCCCGATCGCACCGATACCAATATCAGGCTTTACAACGATCAAGATGTTAAGCTTCTGTTAAACATATCGTTGCTCATAAAAAATGGGGGCAAAATTTCGCGGTTGGCACAAATGAGTGCTCAGGAAATTACCCGGCAAATTGCTGAGTTAGCAGAAAAAAACGAAGGAAAAGAGCCCTTTTTCGAAGCGCAAATCAATCAGATGGTGCTGGCCATGTTGCAATTTGATGAGGATCGATTTGAAAGTACCTTAAACCTCTCGTCGAATGAATTAGGCTTTGAGCCCACCATGTTAAACATCATCATACCTTTTCTCCAGAGAGTGGGCATGATGTGGCTTTCGGGTGAATCGTCGATCCTGCAAGAGCATTTTATCAGCAATATGATCCGCAGAAAATTGCTGGTGGCTATTGATGCTTTGCCGGTGGTTAAAAATCCGGAGGCTGAAGCATTCCTCCTCTTTTTGCCAGAGGGCGAATTGCATGAATTGGGTCTACTGTTCTCTAAGTACTTATTGAAAGCACGTGGTAAACGTGTTATGTACCTAGGTCAAACCTTACCGCGAGAAGATGTTGAAGTGTATTGCAGAGAGCATAAACCTCAATACCTTCTTACGTTTTTTACAGCGGCACACTCGGTGAGTTCAATAAATATTTACCTGAACGATCTGAAGAACATATCCGGCAAAACCCGCGTTTTGGTTGCCGGAATGCAATTGCATCAACCCGACATTAAAATACCCGAAGGGGTCTGGTTTATAAGTTCGGTAAACGATTTAATTCAACTTGCCGAGGGCAAGAAAGCCAATTTAAAAACCGGCACCGCGCATTAATGCATTGATGCATTGTTTATACTACGAGCATTGATTAATATAATCGATGCCTCTATCCATAGTATTCATAAGATGCGCCTTTCTAATTATGATTGGCCATTATTTTAACGCATTCGGGATGGTATGGCCTATACATTTACATCGTATGGAAACATTCTATCTCGTTTAACAGATTTTTAAATTTTTATTTTATTCACTATCTGCATTTTAACTTTAGAGCTACGTTAAAATGATGATTTTTTTTGTTTAATCTTTAAGATGTATTGTTAAACAGTTTTTGTTTAATATATTTGTCGTGTTGTTAAACAAAATGCTATGTCATCCATCGAATTCAATTCAGAAGTGCTAAATCTTAGTAAGCCCTTGCGGTATTTTGCTTTAAATCTTACTTCTAACGACGAGGAAGCAAAAGATTTGCTGCAGGAAACAATGCTTAAAGCCATCAGCAACCGTCATCGTTTTGCCGACAAAACCAATCTAAAAGCCTGGATGTATACGATTATGAAAAATATTTTCATAAACAATTACAGACGTACCGTTAAATCGAGCACCATTGTAGATCAAACTAAGGATCTTTACTTCTTAAATATTCCGCAGCAAGGTGAACAAATCGCTCCAGAATCGAAATATTCGGAGCGTGAGATTCTACAAAAAATAGAGCTGCTTAGCGACGAATATAAAATTCCTTTTAACATGTATTTTGACGGATACAAGTACAAAGAAATTGCTGATTATCTTGATCTTCCAATTGGAACCGTTAAAAGTCGCATCTTTTTAGCGCGCCGTCAGTTGATGGCTATGTTGAAAGGTTACCGTTAATTGTTATATTCGACTATGGCAACCATGCAAATTTTCGATGCAGTAAGCATACGGTGCAGCAGGCTTACAACCCAAAAATACAGCACCTCGTTTACGTTGGGCATTCGATCGCTTTCGAAACGATTCAGAGATCCTATTTATTCAATCTACGGGTTTGTGCGTTTTGCAGACGAAATTGTGGATACGTTTAATCATCCCGATAAAGCAGCCCTTTTAGCCGACTTTAAACAAGACACCTGGAAGGCCATCGATCAAAAAATTAGTTTAAATCCCATACTTCATAGTTTTCAGGCTTGTGTTAATCAGTATGGAATTGAACGTGAGCTCATCGATACATTTCTGCACTCAATGGAAATGGATCTGTCAGAAAAATCATACGATCAGGCAGGCTATGAAAAATACATACTTGGTTCGGCTGAGGTGGTGGGTTTAATGTGCTTACGCGTATTTTGCGAAGGCGATGATGCCCAATATCAAAAGCTGAAAACGCCTGCCATGCGTTTAGGATCAGCATTTCAGAAGATTAATTTCCTTCGCGATCTCAATGCTGATTACGCTACATTAGGTCGCACCTATTTCCCGCACTTAAGCATGGAGGCTTTTGATGATCGCATTAAAGCCGATATTTTGAAAGACATTCAAAAAGATTTTGAAGATGGTTTTCAGGGTATTTTGATGCTTCCGAAAGGAGCTCGCTTCGGTGTTTACGTTGCCTATGTTTACTACTTCGCTTTACTCAATAAAATTCGCAATACTCCATCCACTACCATATTAAACGAACGCATTAGAATACCGGACGGCAGAAAATACGCGCTTATTGTGCAGTCCTACATTCGGCATCAACTCAATTTAATTGGTTAACATCAAAATTATGCCAGTAAAAAATATATCGGTAACCATAGATGCCAATTCAGGATTTTGTTTTGGAGTAGTATATGCCATCGAAATGGCCGAAGAAGTGCTCGACACCCAAGGGTATTTATACTGTTTGGGTGATATTGTGCACAACGACGAGGAAGTAAATCGCCTTAAAGCGAAAGGATTAAGAATTATCGATCATCAGCAGTTTGAGCACCTTCAAAACGAAAAGGTGCTGATACGCGCACATGGCGAACCCCCATCAACTTACCGTAAAGCCATCGAAAACAATATTACCCTGATTGATGCTACATGCCCGGTGGTACTTAAACTCCAAAACCGAATACGTGCCTCCTACGATAAAAATGAAACCATTTTCTTAATGGGTAAAAAAGGTCATGCTGAAGTAACGGGTTTAATGGGTCAAATCAACAATAAAGGCATCGTTTTTTCGGATGTTGCCGAATTGGATGTTGAATTGTTACCACAGGAAATTACCCTATATACACAAACCACGAAAAGCAAGCAAAAATTTAAGGAGACGCGTCAGGCTTTGGAAGCGCGTGGAATTAAAGTAAATGCGCACGATACCATCTGTTCGCAGGTAAGCGACCGTGATAATGAGCTTCGTAATTTTGCTTGTGCTTACGATGTTGTGGTTTTTGTAAGCGGAACCAAATCTTCTAATGGCAAGGTTCTTTATCAAGTGTGTAAAGAACAAAATCCAAAGACATATTTCATCTCCAGCCTCAGTGAACTTGATGCTTCATGGTTTGAGCCCAATTCGAATGTGGGCATTTGTGGCGCAACGTCAACGCCCATGTGGCTAATGGAAGAAATTAAAACAGCTGTTGAACAGCTGTAAACATGAAAATAAACATAATAAGCCGAATACCCGATCAAAATGCAGGGCGTATTTTTGAAGGCTTCGACGAAAATTTATTTCGGTATTTAAGTCCCACGTATCCACTTTTAAAGGTAAACCGTTTCGATGGTTGCCTCAAAGGCCATAAAGTTGAAGTGAGCTTGGGCATATTTCCGGGAATCAATCTCAAATGGGAGTCAGAAATAACCGAATCTATTTCGGAAGGCATCCATTTTTTTTCATTTACCGATGTGGGTCGGGTTTTACCGTTTTTTCTAAGCTCTTGGCACCACCAGCATATTGTAAAACAGGATAATGGGGATGTTATTGTTGAAGATCGGATTACCTTTTCGGGCCGCTGGTTTATGCCAGCATTGTTAAGCTATCCCATGCTTTGGCTCTCTTTCAACAGCCGAAAATCGAAATACCGCTGCTACTTTGCTCAAAGTTAAAACATGTAGCAAACGCCCAAATTGAGATTACCGTATGCCCCATAACCTAATTCGGCAAAACCTCCAATATTCTTTTTGGTGTACACTCTCAAGCCCAGCATACCGCCTTTAATAAAGGCACTATTTGATGTGGTGTTTCCAATTGTCGACACATCGCGGATACGCTCTAGTTGCTGTCCCAAAAAAGCATTGGCGTATATGTCGTATTGATACTCGTTGATGCGCAGTTTAAACTGTTTATTTATGAACCGCACCAAATGCACATTTAACTTTAAGGCGTAGTAGTAAAAATCCGAAGTCAATAAAGGCATTCCCGCATTTTTGTAGTCGGCTTGACTCCAACCCCCAAAAACTCCCAAACCCACATCAGAGCGCACACCAACCTCTGCCCCCAGAAATATAGGGCGTCGGGTATCAAACTGAGCTTCACGACCAATTTGCAAAAAGCTGGTATGAAGGTCTAACACAATATTGCCTTTATCAAACGACTGTGCTATGGGCTTGCGCTGCGCGAAACTTAGCACTGGCAGCATGCCAATAAGAATAATAAGGTAGAATTCAGGCTTTTTCATGGTGCAGCAATTTACGCTTTTAACTGTATTTTAAGTTCATCAAGCTGGGCATCATTCACCGCCGAAGGGGCATCAATCATCATGTCGCGGCCCGAATTGTTT
>JBILCR010000111.1:0-6534 GCA_044353055.1 Flavobacteriales bacterium | reverse complement strand
CACCTGGATTTAGAATGGATCATTTGCCTTACGGGGGGCTCAAAGACAGCGGCATGGGTAAGGAAGGTGTGTGCAGTGCCATGGTGGAAATGACCGAAGAGCGGGTGATTATTTGGTAGTATGCGCACCATTAACACCCAAAAAAAAAGCTGCCTTTTGGGGCAGCTTTTTTTTAATGAGTGTAAATTAAGATTAGTGTTTTACCACCAATTTAAGCGCTTGACTTTCGTTGCCAACTTGCACATTTACCAAGTAAATACCTGATTGTAGATTCTCTGTATTCAAGGCAAACTGATGTTTTCCTTTTGCCAAATCAGTGTTGGCTACCTGATCTACAGTTTGACCTAGCATATTAAGAACCGAAATACGTACAGTAGCAGATTTCTCGGTGCTCACTTTTAATACAGCAAAATCGTTTGCCGGATTTGGTAGGATTCCTGCTTCAAATTGAGCAGCTTTAACAGGCGTGATTCCAACATTTTCGTAGTCTGCAGGAACTGAAAGATAAACGATATCTGCAGGGATATCGAACGGATGGAATGAAGTGTTGTTAATGGTTACTGCAGAACCTGGGAAATAGTCGCGCTGATAAACTAAATGAACGGTTCCGTCAACACGCTTAGCCATAGAGCAATATACGTATTCGTTTAATTGATCAAACCCGGCTGATTCGTCGCCTACTAAATCTGTTGGAGCTAACCAAGTGGCACCACCATCAGATGACTTCGTGATGTAGATGTGTTTACGGCTTGGTTCAGTACCATCGGCAGAGTAGGATAAACCTTCTTTTGCACCTGAATAGGTCATATAAATGGTTCCGTTGGCATCAATACCAGCGCTTGGTTGTAAGGTCAAGCCAGAACCGTAAGGAACAGGACCTGCAGTAGATCCAATAGCGGCATAGCTTGTAGAAACTGTTGCCACGTTATCTCCGTCGTCGTCAACAAGGTCGGCGATGAGGTTCAGCGAGTCGAGGCCGAAACTTTCGTTCCAGTAAAGCATACCGCTCGTTCCTGGATAGTAAGAATAGCTGTCGTCAGTTGTGTCGTCGTTGCTCATACGCATAAGGCCAAACCATACGTGCACCCGCTCATCATTGTCAACTACAATGGCATAACTACCATCGCTCACGTCAATTGCTTCAGGAATGTACGTTCCATCTACCAAAATAGAGTCTGAGTCGCCATCTCCGTCTAAATCTGTAATGGTTTGATCGTCCCAAGGCTCATAAGGGAATGACCAAATTTGGGTAGAATCCCAAGTAACACCATTATCGGTAGATTTCCACATCATCACGCGTGAGTTGGTTTCGCCGGCCACAAATGCAACGGTATTGCCTTTAGCATCAATCGCATAGCTATCGCCACTAAAGCTGGAGAAAATAGTTGAATCTACTCCTGGTACCACAACAGAAGTTTCTGTCCATGTGGCACCACCGTCGGTTGAACGGTTGTAGAGCAATGCACCGTTGATTCCATTAAATGGAGTTCCAGTAAATGTTCCACCCGATGGTTCAGTTAAACCAATGGCGTGTACGGTTTTACCATCAGGACCGCCCACAGCCATACGCGGCCATATAAAAGGCATGTCGGTTACATCCACCGAATTCCAGTTTTGGGTAGCATCGGTGTAAGGATTGCGGCTCACCTGCAATGCATCGATATCGGTACGGTGTGCAATAATAATGTCGCCTACGTCATTAATACGGCCAATGGCACCAAATCCGGTACGAGCAGGCTCGATACGTGAAATGTTTGCCGCATCATAATAATTGGGATTGTTCACCCAATTGGTTCCATCAAAGAAGTGGTAAGCCATCCCGCGGTCAGACCATGGAGTTCCTGGCTCATTGCTGAAGGTCCAGGTAGCGGAGAGTGTTCCATTTCCATGATTTAAAATACGGGGAGGAACAGATGAGTTGGTTTGTAAGTCGTAGAACGACTGACCAATTACCACCTCGGGGCCAAATCCACGGTCCATTGCAGGAGCTGATGCAACCGTTGGGTTAGGATTTAGGTAAGGAATACCTTTAAATTCAGGAGTTTGGGTGTACTCGAGAGGCGATTTTTTAACTTTTACCTTGCTGTGTAATCCCGGTCTTGGACTTAAACGGTTTTGCGCACTCACATTCGCAGCAACTAAAACAGTTAAGCCCAATACAAAAAATGAAGAGTAACTTTTTTTCATGGGTGTGTGATTTTTTCTAATGACTCACAAAACTAAAAAAAAATCAATCCGCAATTAATTTTAACGTAATATCCGAAGTGAACTTTAACTTTTTTTATTGCTTCGGCCTATTTTTAAAAGGGCTTTACCTCTGTATTGCTTACCGCATGCAGCCAAGCGGCAAAACTTATCCACTTAAAAATGCGGCCGTTATCACCATCAAACGGAGGATTAAAAAAGCGGTCGTATTCTTTTTCTAGGATTTTCATGTTGGTGTATTCTTCCAGCGGTGCCGATAAAATATACTCTTTTAACCCCGGCGCCATCGCTCTTATCCATTCGTTGTTGGGTGTGGTATACCCTTTTTTATCGCTGCGACTATAAACTGAAGCGGGCAGATATTGCTTTACGGCTTCCCGTAAAATATATTTTGATTGTGTGCCTCGTATTTTCAAATGAGCGGGAATATTAAGGCTAAGGCTGATAAGCGCAGGATCGTCGGCAAAAGGAGTACGGCTTTCAACGGAGTGCCACATGGCACATCGGTCTTCGCAACGTAAATACGATTTTAAGGTGCTGTTATTCAGCTCCCATGCCAGTCTGTGGTTAAGGCCCATCCAGTTTCGGGCAGCACGAATTTCGAAGCGGTCGGCTTGACTTTCGTAAAAGTCTGGCCTAATGAAGTTTAGTCCCTGATAATAATTCCTGTGTATTCTGGCGCTCAATCGGGCCCCTCCAATGAACATACCGCTGAAACGCATCCACTGCCTAAAGTTAAAAGGCTTTAACATGAATGAACCCGGATTTTTGAAGCGATCGTAAAAATAACGGTGCACTTCATATCCACCGAAAAGTTCGTCGCCGCCCTGGCCGTCGAGCAAAACATTAATGCCTTGTTCCTGCGCTTTTTTCATAACGCTGTATTGTGCAAAGGTGCTTGTTGACCATATGGGCAAATCCAGCGCATACGCCATGGTCTCGAGTTCCTGAGCCAAATCGTTGGGATGCGGCTCAACACGGTGCTCAATGCAATGATGCTTGTGCGCCACATCGGCGGCAAACGCACTTTCATCTGCTGCTTTTCCTGGAAATACGGCTGTAAACACATGGATAGGATAGCTTGGTCCTAAAACAGCGCGCATTAAACCCACCAAGGCCGAACTGTCGATGCCGCCGCTCAGGCAGGATCCTACTGTAATATCAGACCGCAGACGTAAACGTACCGCTTCAAAAAGCAGTTCCCGCGTTTTTTCGATTAAATCAGCCTCGCTACCCATTAGGGTATCCTCATTTATGGTTTCATGGATGCATGAAGAATAATAGGATGATATTTGGGGAGATGATTCGATTTTAGAAAGCTGAATGTTGAGCAGGCAACCTGCTGGCAATTCGTAAATGCTAGAAAAGATGCTTTGTGCTTCGTATTCCAGTTCGTTAAACACCAGATAATCAAAAACGGCCTTAGGGTTAAGGGCTTTCGAAGCCCATCCGCAGCCCAGCAGCACTTTATGTTCTGATGCAAAGGCAAAGCCTTTATTGCCATAAGTATAATAAAAGGGTTTAACCCCGGTTCGGTCTCGAGCCGCGAAGAGATTATGGGTTAATGTGTCATAAATAGCAAAGGCCCACATACCGTTGAAACGATGCACACATTCATTGCCCCATTGGGCATATGCCGCCAGAATAACCTCTGTATCGGATTGGGTTTGAAACCGATGCCCTCTTAATTTTAATTCGCTTCGTAGTTCGAGGTAGTTATAAAGTTCACCGTTATAGGTTATCCAGTACCGATTATTGAAGCACATAGGCTGATGGCCGTTTACATCGGGAGCAATTACTGCAAGTCGCACATGAGCAAATCCGCCGATAATCGTTTCAGAGGGCCATGTTTTTGATTTAGGCAACCAGTTGAAGCGGGCCCCTAAGCACTCATCGGCGGTTTGGGGGCTTGCTGCTGCCTGTGTTTTAAGGCCATTAAAAAGCACATATCCTTCGCCATCGGGGCCGCGATGCTTCATTAAATGGGCCATCCTCAGCAGGAGTTCTGAGGGTTGAGGCGTGTTAGAAAAAAAACCGGCTATCCCGCACATTTATTTGCTAAATGCTTTCAGGTGAATACTGAAACCCGAACCCGGATTTGCGGGATAGCTTCGTTCCTGTGTTTGAACATGAATGCCAGGGGCATACAACGCACAAAGCGTGTTCGATACCGCACGCAAATCCTTGCGCATACCTTCGGGTGTGCCCGAGTAAATTCCATCAAGCACATTCCAGCGTACATTTTCGGGGTGGTGCGCATAGTCGTGCCAAATGATGATGCCCGTTTCGGGATGAACAAGCTTGAATGCCTGCTCGGTATCGCTTTTAACCGAATCCCGGTGATGATCGCCATCCACAAATACGAGGTCTATCTTACCGTAATAGGGCGAAAAGTCAAAGTTTCGTGAATCTCCTTCAAGATGGGTAATATGTGGGTTGCCCTTTGAAAAGTAGCGGTGCATTTTAATGTATGCATCATCCCAGTTACGTTGCATCATCTCAGTTTCACTGAGGTTTAAGGTGTAACATTTGGGAATTAGCGCTGCTGCTTGCATCACGCTTTCGCCGCGCCAGGTGCCAATTTCAAAGTAGGTTTGAGCATTAATCCGTTCTGCCAAAATACGAATTAGGGCCAGATCGCTCGGTAGCGAACCTCCATCGAGCAGGGCAAAGGGCTCAATGGTAACCCCATTTTGGGGCAAAAGCGCGTAAAATGAAAGCTCGGGCAAGCCCTTTTTCATGCCTGATTTTTCGATAAAACTCTTTTTATAAGTGTCTTCATCATCCAATATCTTATTTAATAAGGCTGGATGGGATGCCACCATGGCAAGGGCCCTGAATAGTTTATTTGCCTTACGTGCAATGCTCATTTTTTATACAGATGTGTTACGTAACCAGCGGCGCAGGTGGTAAATGTCGGTAAATGTCGGTAATAATTCGCGCCACGATAGTTGCGAGTCGCTTTTAAATTGCCAAAGTGCCGAAATACAGATGCAGGCATTGGCTATGCTGGTAATACGCGATGCTACCATTTCGTCGGGTTTAATTCCTGCCACTATGTGATACAGTGCAAAGCCTGAAAATGTGGCCACAACGCCGGCGAAAATAGATAGGTTATTTCTAAAAAAGCGGCCGGTACCCGAAAAATAATGGCCTAAAATCAAGTAGCCTGATAAAAAAACTACGCCGGGGAGTAAGCCAATAAGGCTACTCTTTACGTTGGTAAAGGCAAAGCCAAACAACATCTCGTAAAAAATACCCGGTATACATGCCACAACAATTACGGCCAACAAGCTAAGCCAAATACTGGTTCTGAAAAGCCGGGCACTTAAAAGGGCTGCCTCATGGCGATCGCTCATATTGGCAATTTTACCGTATTGTATGGTTGCGATACTCCCGGCAATCATCCATATGGATTCACCCAAAGCTACGGCATTAGAAAAAATGCCTAACGTGTAGGCCGGTATAAACAGATAAAACACCCGTTGATTGAGAAACTGGAGCACATGACCGGTTTGGTTTTGCAAGCCGTTGCCAAATAGCTTTTTAGCATGTGATTTAATATCGAATCGGGGAAGTGCCGTGTCGCGCGTTTTCCAGAGAAAAAACAAGGAGCACAGCCATGAAATGCTCCACGATATTAACAAAGCATAAAAATAATCGAACACCTCGGGCTTATGTAGCAGAAAGAGCATGGTACATCCAAGGGTTATTGCCGACTGTACCAGTAGAATGAGTGCTGTGGTACGAAACTGCTGGCGGCCATTAAGTAGGTGTATATGGTGGCTAAAACTGGCGTTAATAAAACACAAGGCCGTAGCCTGTATTGCCGTGCTGTAAAGCAAATGCGTGGTTTCGAATTGCAGCCAAATAAAAAGTCCGATGCTACACAAAAATGTCCAAATCCAGATAGGCAGCAGCAGCGAGCGTA
Organism: Flavobacteriales bacterium; assembly: GCA_044353055.1. Taxonomy (GTDB): domain Bacteria; phylum Bacteroidota; class Bacteroidia; order M30B66; family M30B66; genus CAMCXT01. The sequence continues at coordinate 398 of JBILCR010000111.1, read as the reverse complement.
AGCGGTAACGGGGCGACCAATATACCAGGGCGGCTCCGCCCGCAAAATCGCAAATCATTTGCACCGAAACCAAGGTAAGCAGAATAAGTGCCGATAATCCTTTGCCTTCGGGGCCGAGTTTTCGCGAAATGAGAATGATGGTGCCGAAGTTGAGTACTGCCGTGAGCACCCTGCTGATAAAGTTACCGAGAATAAGTTTCAGCATTATACCATCAGATTTTTATAGACCGTATCAAGGCTTTTTGCAACGGCTTCGAAGCTATAGTTTTTAGAGGCTTCAGTGCTTATCAACGTTGGATTAAACTGCGAATTATTTTTCTGCCATTCGTGAAGTGCGTTGAGCAAGGCATCGGGTTGTTGTACGTTGAATACGATACCGTTTGTATTGTTAATGATTT
>JBILCR010000110.1:0-6583 GCA_044353055.1 Flavobacteriales bacterium | reverse complement strand
CTTGTTCATTTAAACCCTCATCAGCACCACAGGCGTCAACTAAAATTCCTTCAATTTCAATGCAAGATTGCGCTTTGCTTAATGTAACGATTGACAGAAAACATACGGCAATGAATACTTGTAGAATATTTTTCATGTGTGAAAATTCAATTCAATCAACTTGCGAAGTTACCCTCATTAGACAAATAATCAAATCAAAATTCAGGAAACTTCAATTTGTGGAAAAAGATTTGATTGCCATCAATATATTTGCACATGCAGGAACGTTTGATTATTCTGGATTTCGGTTCACAGTATACGCAACTTATCGCCCGAAGAATAAGGGAGTTAAATGTTTATTCGGAGATAATACCGTATTTTAATTTTAAAGGAATTGACCATTCAATTAAAGGAATTATCCTTTCAGGTTCACCCCATTCTGTATTAAACGCAGATGCGCCGCAGGTTGATCTCAGTCCATGGATTGGGCGTATTCCTATTTTAGGCATTTGCTATGGCGCTCAGTACATTTCACATTATCTGGGTGGAAATGTAGCCAGCTCTAAAATTCGCGAATACGGAAGAAGCAAGATATTGTTGAGTAATACCAGCGCTTTGCTCGAGGGCATAGCCTCTGAGTCGTTTGTATGGATGTCGCATGGCGACAGCATCACTAAATTGCCTCAAGGTTACAGTTTAACTGCCAGTTCAGAGGATATTCCGGTCGCAGCATTTGAAAATCTTGAAGATCAGGTATTCGGAATTCAATTTCACCCTGAGGTAACGCATTCAGAATGTGGGGTACACTTGTTAAAAAACTTTGTTTTTTCGATTTGCAAGTGCTCACCCGATTGGTCGCCCGAGTCCTTTATTGATTCATCGGTTAAATCCATCAAAGAACAAATTGGTTCTGATAGGGTAGTATTGGGATTAAGTGGCGGGGTAGATTCTTCGGTTGCAGCCTTGATACTTCATGAAGCTATTGGAAATCAACTATTCTGCATTTTTGTTGATAATGGATTATTGCGAAAAAACGAATACCAAAATGTATTGCACCATTATTCTGAAATGGGACTGCAGGTGCATGGTGTATCGGCCTCCGATAAATTTTTAACCGCATTAGAGGGTATAGAAGAGCCCGAACAAAAGCGGAAAGTAATTGGAAGGGTTTTTATTGAAGTTTTTGAGGAGGAAGCACAAAAGATTAAGGATGCGCGTTGGCTTGGTCAAGGAACAATTTATCCCGATGTGATTGAGTCTGTATCGGTTAAAGGTCCTTCGGCTACCATAAAGTCGCATCACAACGTAGGTGGGTTACCTGATTTCATGAATTTAAAAGTAATTGAGCCCCTACGCCTACTATTTAAAGATGAAGTGAGAAAGGTGGGCGCTTCGCTAGGTCTAAAGCCGGAAATTTTGAACAGGCATCCTTTTCCAGGACCGGGTTTGGCCATCAGAATTCTGGGTGAGGTAAATCCTCAAAGAGTGCACATGTTGCAGGAAGCCGACAACATATTTATTAATCATTTGCAGGAATCAAATCAATACCATCACGTTTGGCAGGCCGGGGCAATATTTCTACCCGTTAAAAGTGTTGGTGTTATGGGTGATGAACGAACCTATGAGCATGTTATTTGCCTCAGGGCGGTAACCTCTGTTGACGGTATGACTGCTGATTTTGCGCATCTACCTCATACCTTGTTGGCTAAAATCTCGAATGACATTATTAATAAAGTTCACGGTGTTAACAGGGTTGTTTACGATATCAGTTCAAAGCCGCCCGCAACCATTGAATGGGAATGAAAATTAAATTTTTTATACTTCCGTTACTTATAGTTCTTTTGCCTCTGCGCGTAATATCGCAGGTTAATTCTGGAGCTAACAATCAAAATCAGATTGATAGAGAATTTATTTATATCGTGGTTGAGAAAGGTCAAACACTGTATTCCTTATCGCGCCAACATAATATTCCCCAGGATTCGCTGCTTTACTTTAATCCCCAGTTGAAAGATGGGTTAAAAAAAGATATGCAGCTGCGCATACCTGTGGCTAAAATTCCTGCAGGAGCAATCTTACATGAGGTTAAATCTGGAGAAACAATTTATGGCATTTCGCGAAGCTATAACCTAACGGTGGATGAACTTACGCAACAAAATCCAATTATTTTAAATGGATTAAACGTGGGCATGAAATTAACGATTTTTCCTAAGCCAAAGGCTGTCCCCGTTGAAGTTCCACCAAAAAAAATAGACGATAATCCTTCCGATAGTTTAGTCAAGATCAAAAAATCGGATTGCATTATTGATAGCATAACCCGTGCAGAGGTATATAAAATTGGTCTGATTCTCCCGTTCTCCAGCGGACGAGGTATTCTGGCTTCGCGCAGCCGCACCGGTCTTGAGTTTTATGGTGGTTGTGCAATAGCCTTTGATGAATTGGAGAAAGAAGGATATAATCTAGAGGTTGAGTTATTCGATTCTCAAAGAGATACTGCTGCTATTGAGAACCTAGCTAATAATCCTGCTTTATTACAAAAAGATCTAATTATCGGCCCTCTGTATGCTTCCGAATTCAGGCAAATTGCCGAGATATCTGCCACTCAAAACATTTTTACGGTTACGCCATTTTCAACCAGTTTAGCTTTGGTTTCTAACTCGCCTCATGTTTGCAAGGTAAGTGCGGATGCTGAGATGCAATTAACAGCCCTTTGTGATTACCTGAAAACAGGTAATAGCAATTCGAACTTTATTATTGTCAGAAACACAAAAGAATCAGATAAACAGTTAGCCGATGCCTTAACGTCAAGAATTAAATCATTTCCTGCTTCGTCAAATATTACCTGTATAGAAGTTGATAATTCATCATTCGAAAAAGTTTCTGCCACTTTGAATAAAAACAAAAAGAATATTGTGTTTTTCCCTTCTACTGATCAGGCTGAGGTGATTGAGTTTTGCGCTAATCTCGTAAAAGAGGCAAAGGGGAATGATGTTACACTGGCTGGCCTAAACGAGTGGAGCGATTTCGAAAAACTAGATCAGGATCACTTAAATGAATTGAAATTCATATATGCTTCCACTAATTTTATAGATTACGACCGTTACCAGTCTATTGATTTCCAGAAGAAATACAAGGCAAAATATAATAGCGATCCCGGGAATTATTCCTATTTAGGCTATGATATCATGCTTTATTTTGGACGTTCAGTGGCGCAAATTAAAAGGAATCCCGATTGTATAACTCAAATGCAGCCCTATTGCGGTTTGGGTACATGTCTAAAATTTCAACGTCGTAGCACTAAGGGTGGAATTGAAAATGTTTCTTTGCCTATTATTCAGATCAAAGAATACTTTTATATGAAAGTAAATTAATGGCAAGTAAGATAGAAATTGAGTCGGCATTTCGTGACTTACAAAACGAGATTATTGCGGCTCTCGAACAAACAGATGGAGTTGGAATATTTAAGCGCGATGAATGGGAAAGAGATGGAGGAGGAGGCGGAATTACCGCTATTATTGAGAATGGTGCAGTAATTGAAAAGGGAGGAGTTAATTTTTCAGCAGTTTTTGGTGCCTTGAGTAAAGAGGCTTCTTTGGCTTTAGGTGTTGGAGCCGATTCTTTTTATGCAACTGGGGTGTCCATTGTTCTTCACCCGCATAATCCGTTTGTTCCGATTATTCATATGAACATTCGTTACTTCGAAACCGAGAATGAACAGTATTGGTTTGGAGGTGGTATAGACCTAACCCCTCATTATGTGGATGAGAGCGATGCTCGTTATTTTCATGAAAAGCTAAAATTAGCATGCGATAGGTATCATCCAAATTATTATTCTGAATTTAAAACCTGGGCTGATAATTATTTTTACTTGCCGCATCGTAATGAAACTCGAGGTGTTGGAGGGATTTTTTTTGATCGTCTTGAAGGCCAAAAACGCCACACGTCAAAAAACGAGCTTTTTCAATTTGTTTTGGAAGTGGGTAAGTCGTTTGCTCCAATTTATACTCATTTTATGGAAAAGTATAAAGACCATGCTTTTACGAATGCCCATAAAAAATGGCAATTATTACGTCGCGGACGTTATGTTGAGTTTAATTTATTATATGATCGTGGTACCCGATTTGGCTTGGAAACCGGAGGGAGAACCGAATCCATACTCATGAGCTTGCCTGCAACGGCAAATTGGGAATATGATTTTAAGCCTTTGCCCGATAGTCCAGAGGCAGCAACTTTAAATCAGCTTAAAAAGGGAATTACCAGAGTTTAATAAATTCAGATTGGGCTAACGTAGGTCGTTGACTTCGTAGCCAGGAAATTCAGAAGATTTAAATTGGAATAAGCCGGAATCTGTCGCTTCATTTGTTTTAAATTTCTTGATTTCATAGGTATACACATTCCCATTATTACCAAGAATTTCTGATTTTACGATTTGCATCGCTACTTTATCAATATAAAGGCGTATGGTATTATAGTCTTTTGACTTAGGATTTAAAGGATACAACTCAATTAAGTGAACATCTTTGGATCCCACTTTTGTGTCTTTAATAAATTTGTTTTTAAATCCTTTCTCATACATAGTAAAAATATTACGAGGATTTAGAGCGTCTTCTCCGTTACTTGGGGCGCTTATCTCCACCTCTTTATCTCCTTTAAGTATTTTCCAAACTTGCTTGCCATTACAAATCAGTATTTGGTCGCCCATATCTAAACGGTAGTTCTCTCCCTTCAGCCATAATTTCCAATTTTGAACTTTATTTATTTTTCTATCCTTATTTACGAGCGAATAAGAAAAATCGGTGATAATAGAACTGTATGATTTTGTTTTGGCACTTAGCTTATCTAAAATCTGTTTCGCCTGTTTGTCTTGCTGACCTATTGCAGTTTGTTGAAATACAATCAATAATGCAATAATACATATGTTTTTCATCGTTATTCAGTTTAGCTGTTTTGGTCATTCAAAAATTGTTCCAGTGAAACCAAATCTTTAAAAATCACCTTTCGGGCCTTGCTCCCTTCGAACGGACCAATTATACCTGCCTTTTCTAATTGATCAATAATTCGGCCCGCCCTATTATATCCCAATTTTAACTTACGTTGTAAAAGTGATGCCGAGCCTTGTTGATGCATTACCACAATTTTAGCAGATTCTGCAAACATAACATCACGGTCGCCAATATCAAAATCATCTTCAGGTTCGGCATTTTCATCGATGTATTCAGGAAGTATAAAGGCCGAAGCATACCCCTGCTGGCTGCCAATAAAATCGCAGATTCTATCTACTTCTGGGGTATCAACAAAGGGACACTGCAAGCGAATGAGGTCGCTTCCGGTTGAAAAAAGCAAGTCGCCCCTGCCAATAAGTTGGTCGGCGCCGCCCGAATCTAAAATGGTTCTAGAATCAATTTTAGACGTTACTCTAAATGCAACTCGTGCTGGGAAATTAGCTTTTATGGTACCTGTGATAATATTTACAGAAGGCCTCTGTGTAGCTATAATCAGATGTATTCCAATGGCCCGGGCAAGCTGTGCGAGGCGTGCAATGGGCAGCTCCACTTCTTTGCCGGCTGTCATAATAAGGTCGGCAAACTCGTCTACCACCAAAACAATGTAAGGCATAAAATGGTGCCCTAATTTGGGATTTAGCTTGCGTTCTAAAAACTTGGCATTATAGTCTTTAATGTTACGAACCATAGCAGTTTTTAGAAGTTCGTAGCGTTGGTCCATTAAAACGCAAAGCGAATTAAGTGTGTACACCACCTTTTTAACATCGGTAATGATGGCTTCTTCGTTATTGGGAAGCTTAGCGAGAAAGTGACGTTCGATCTTACTGAACAGTGTGAGCTCAACCTTTTTAGGGTCAACAAGCACAAACTTAATTTGTGCAGGATGTTTTTTATAAAGAAGCGATACCAATATGGCATTTAGTCCAACCGATTTCCCCTGCCCTGTAGCACCGGCCATAAGAAGGTGTGGCATTTTTGCCAAATCGGCTACAAAATTTTCATTTGAAATGGTTTTACCCAAGGCAACAGGTAAATCCATGGTTGTAGATGTGAATTTTTCGCTCGTAATAAGCGTCTTCATCGCTACAATTTCGGGATGCTGATTAGGCACTTCAATACCAATGGTGCCTTTACCTGGCATGGGGGCTATGATACGGATACCAAGTGCCGAAAGGCTGAGCGCAATGTCGTCTTCAAGATTTTTAATTTTTGAAATACGTACTCCGGCCGCGGGAATAATCTCATAAAGTGTTACCGTTGGCCCAATACTGGCGCTTATCTTAGCGATTTCAATACCATAACTTTTTAGCGTGTCGATAATTCGGTTTGAATTAGCCTCTAATTCGGCTTTGTCCACACGAGCTTTATTGGATCCATGATTGTCCAGTAAATCTGCATCGGGGAATTTATAATTAGAAAGGTCTTTTGTGGGATCGTATGCGTCCACATCAAAATCTTCATTCTCCGAAAGAATGTCGGTAAGATTCATCCTTTCTTTTTCTGTATCGCTGAGCATTTGATGTTCCACTGCCTCCAAGTTGTCAACATGCGGATCTCTTACGGTTTCTACTATTTCTAATGCCGGGCTACCTGCTGGAGCAATT
>JBILCR010000109.1:0-6633 GCA_044353055.1 Flavobacteriales bacterium | reverse complement strand
CCGGCAGTTTTACGGATCAGTCCAATCAGGCATCGGGAGCGGGGTATATTGGCTCTGCGGCAAATTCAGGAACAAGCACCACATCAGGTGCCAATACTTTGTCCAACGATCCTGATCTTAATACCATTATTTCAAGCTTTGGAGCGCCGGCTACCACAAACAACATTGCTTTAATCGAATTTGATTTTATTCCAGCCGGCGATTCGGTAGCCTTTAACTATGTATTTGCATCCGAAGAATACAATGGCTTTGTATGCTCGCAGTTTTTTGATGTGTTTGGGTTCTTTATTTCGGGTCCTGGAATAACCGGTCCGTATGCGAATAATTCTGCGAACATTGCTGTGGTACCCAATACTGATCCTGCTTTGCCGGTAAGTATGAATACCATTAATAGTGGTGTGAGTGATGGAGGAGCTTTTTGTCCGCCCGGAGGCTTAAACAATCAAGCTTATTTTGTGGACAACAGCGGAAGCGGTAATTTTTCGCCGTATGGTTACACGAGCGTTCTTACGGCACAGGCTAATGTGCAATGTGGCGAAACGTATCACATTAAACTTATTATTGCAAACGGTTCCGATTTGTCTTACGATTCGTGGGTGTTTTTAGAGGCCGAATCGTTCAGCTCATCCATTCCCGATATTACTATCGCCAATTTGCTTCCTGACTCGGCCTTTATTGAAGGCTGTACCTCAGGCGATATTGTATTTCGCCGTAATTTATCAGAAGATACTCTAATTATTCCTCTTGTTTTTTCGGGTTCGGCATTTAATGGGGTAGATTACACTGGGTTACCTGACTCTTTAGTTTTTTTACCGGGGCAAGACTCTATTTCTTTTATTCTGCAACCCATAGAGGATATCATCTCTGAAGGAACAGACGGTTATGAGGAAATTATTATTTCGTTTGTGGTTGTAAATGAATGCGGGATTGATTTTCCTGTTGAAAAAAAGTTGAAAATCAGAGATCCTTATCAAATTGATCCGGGTTTAGAAGATACTCTGCTGCTTTGTCCTCAAAATAACTTCCTCATTGCCTCCAATCCAACAGGCGGTTACGAACCTTACTCCTTTATATGGAATGATTCTGCAGGCACCTCCACTTCATCATTTACAGCAGATGTAAACGAATCACAAACCTATATCGTGCAGGTTAAGGATTCACTTAATTGTCCTAATCAACCTTTTTCCGATACCATTACGGTTACTATGGAATATCAGAATTTAACGTCTGAATTTTCTATTCAAACCTTGTGCGAAGGCGATACTACAACCTTGGTGGCACAAATCGAAAACGGACTCGAACCTTTTATTTACACCTGGTCGAACGGAGTATTAAATGACTCAATTACAGTGATAGCGACTGATTCAACCCTTTATACTTTTACGGTTGAGGACGCCTGTGGACTCGAAGTTATTGATACCGCGTTTATAAATGTTCCTGTATATGATTCTCTTGTAGTTATTACAAACGATACCACGGTTTGCTCTAATAATCCGGTGGCAGGCCTTCTAGGTTTTGCAACGGGTGGTAACGGTATTTACGTCTACGATTTTGATGGTCCAGGCGAGATAACTTTTTTAAGTGATACTACTGCAACGGTAACGGTTTCAGGGCCATCTCAATATTTGGTTACGGTTACCGATGGCTGCGGAACGGTGGCGATGGATACCATCTCGGTGGATGTTGAAGCCTGTGAACTTATTGCATTTAATGCGTTTTCGCCTAATGGTGACGGTAAAAACGATTTCTTCACAATTCCCAGTATTCAATTCTATCCCGGTTCAACGGTGTACCTTTTTAACCGCTGGGGTAAGAAAGTTTTTGAAAAAACCGACTATCAAAATGATTGGAGTGGCAGTGATGTACTAACATCCGGCACGTATTACTATGTTATTGATCCCGGTAATGGCAGCAAGCAGTTAAAAGGATATGTAACGGTCTTTAAGGATTAACAACAGTTTTATGACTAAAGGTTTAGTCTGGCAATTTTACAGGCTGGTGTCGACGTATATATTATGTTCAATTTCATCCATGATTTTTGCTAATGAAAATGATGTCCACAGCGCTGCAAGGCCCAATGAAGCGATTATAAAGCACCTTGCGCTCGACTTAAATATTGATTTTTCGAAGCAGATTATTTCAGGAACAGCAAAATACCGTGCAGAGTTTTTCACTCCATCCCGTGAAATAATTCTAGATACACGCAACCTCGAAATAATCTCTGTTCAATCAGCATCAGGTGCTCCTTTGGAATTTGTAATGGGCAATGATGAGCCTTTTTTAGGTAAGGCATTACGCATTAAGGGTGATGCAACATCAAACGAATTTATAATCCACTACCGCACTACGAAAGCATCGTCTGCACTCCAGTGGCTCGAGCCATCACAAACCAGCGACGGCAAATCGCCTTTCGTTTTTACCCAAGGGCAGGCCATTTTAACCCGCACATGGATTCCTGTTCAGGACAGTCCAGGAATACGCTTTACCTGGGAGGCAACCCTGCATGTTCCGTCGGAATTCATGGCCGTAATGAGTGGCAAAAACGTACAGGAACGCAACGAAACAGGTGCCTACACCTGCAGGATGGAATTGCCTGTTCCGGCCTATTTAATTGCATTGGCGGCCGGCGATATTCAGTTTCAGCCCATTGGATCACGCTGTGGTGTATATGCCGAACCGGGAATGCTAAGCAAATCCGCAAAGGAATTTGCCGATATGGAAAAGATGCTTCTTGCTGCCGAACAACTTTACGGGCCATATGCCTGGGGGAGGTATGATGTTATTGTGCTTCCGGCTTCCTTTCCTTTCGGAGGTATGGAAAATCCGCGTCTCACATTTGCCACGCCTACCATTATTGCAGGCGATGGTTCGCTTACCGCATTAATTGCTCACGAATTGGCGCACAGCTGGTCGGGTAACCTCGTTACCAATTCAAACTGGGACGATTTCTGGCTCAACGAAGGTTTTACCGTGTACTTCGAACGCCGCATTATGGAGGCGCTCTATGGTAAGTCGTATGCCGATATGCTGGAAGTTCTCGGTTACAAAGACCTCCAGGAAACATTGGCTGATTTAGGGAACGATAATGCCGACACGCAGCTTAAACTCAAACTCACCGGCCGCGACCCCGACGATGGTATGACCGACATTGCCTATGAAAAAGGTTGCTTTCTGTTGGTATATCTCGAAAATCAGGTAGGTCGCGAAACCTTCGATGTTTTTCTGAATCGCTATTTTAAGGAGTTTGCCTATAAAGGCATTACCACCGAACGTTTTCTGCACTATCTGAAATCGCGAAACGGTTTAAAGTTATCGCCCGAGGTGTTAGCCGTTGTTGAAAAGTGGATTTATACTCCAGGCCTTCCTACTGAGTGCAAACAGCCCGTATCTGAGCGATTTAATAAAGTAGAAGCATTGGTTCCACGCATCTTAGCCGGCGAAAAATCAGCACGTAACGAAACAAAACTTTGGGTAACTCATGAGTGGCTGCACTTTATCCGCACACTTCCTCAAAATTTAGAGCAATCAAAAGCCGAATCGCTCGATAGGCAATACGGCTTTTCGCAATCGGGCAACTCCGAAATTCGTTTTGCTTGGCTACATTACCGTTTGAATGTTGGAGATCTATCGGTGATGGCTTCTGCCGATGCTTTTCTGGGATCTGTGGGTCGCCGTAAATTTGTGCTGCCGCTTTATAAAGCTATGTTGAAACAGGATGCTATGAAAGAAACCGCAAAAAGCATCTATTCAAAACATCGAAAGGGCTACCATGCGGTAACGCAGCAGAGCATAGACGAGATTATTGCAAAGCCTTGATTTAATAGGCCGATAGATTAGTTTAAGGATACTAATCTGTCACCTCTTTTCGATATTTAGGTTACATTTCATTTGAAGTTAAACCGGGCAAAAATCTCAAGGTTTTAAGTAATTTAAAGTGTTTTGAAATAGTATTTGCGTGATTCGCTTTGCTAGAAGTGCTTCAGTTAAATCGAGTTCCTAAGGGAGATAAGAATCAAGGTTCCTTCATCCAAAAGTTGTGAATTCTGTATAGGGTGAAGATGATTTCGCTCAAAATCTACAGGAGTAGGATTTGATTAAAGCTCCTTTCATTGAGAATAATCATTTTACGGTAACATTTGCCATAATAATTTTGAAGTGTTCAAATCAACAGATATTCCTTTTGTTCGAACATCACACGCATTCCTATGTTATTCATGAGTATGAACCCTATAGTTTATTACATTGGCGGCACTGTACTTCTTTTATTTGCCGGATGGCAGTGGAAGCTGGTTCGCGATACCAACAAAACTCCTATGCAACACTATTCGGTTGAACGCAGTATCGGTGAGGTAGAATTACGCACCTATCCTCCTTTTACTAAAGCGCAGGTTGAAGAAAGTGGCTCTTACCAGCAAATTTCCTATCGTTCTTTTCAACGATTGGCTTCATACATTTTTGGCGGGAATTCAGAAAATCGCAAAATTGCTATGACAAGCCCCGTGGGAATGCAGTACGATACTTTGGGAAACGAACAAGCCAGCATGTATTTTGTAATGCCCGAAAATTCAGGTGATTCAAGCCTTCCGTTACCCAATGATGGATCGGTAAAGCTTGTGGCATGCGAAGGATTTAAAGCGGCAGCTCTTCGCTTTGGCGGTGTTGCCGGCCCTGACGATTTTCGAAAAAACGAGGAAAAACTCCGCAGTATTCTTCAAAAAGAAGGTATTGAGTTTGTTCCACAGGCTGAATGGCTTCGGTACAATCCTCCGTTTCAGTTGGTGAATCGGCGCAATGAAGTGGTATTTAGAATACGTTAAATCTTTGGCTTATAGTTTTTATGCGTTTTAATGGCTGGCTTTTAATAGGAATTTCTGTTATTATATTATTGGATGCATGCATACGCGTTCCTATTCTGTCGCGCAGCCGTTTGGTTAAACCGGTCGAACAGCCCTTTTCCCTAAGTCCACAGCCTCCAGACGTAGATTACTCGAACGAATCCAATTGGGCCGCATTGCCCTGGCGCAAAGACATGGCCGATTCGCTACCACAAAAATCAATGACCGATGGTCAGCAAACAGCAGCGGTGGATGTATTTTTTATTCATCCAACTACTTACACAGGTTCGCCCACCGAATGGGCCTATTACTGGAATGCCGATGTGAGCAATACGGTCATTAATAAAAAGTCAGACGAGGGCAGTATTCTCTATCAATCGAGTGTTTTTAACGAAAGTTGCAGGGTGTTTGCGCCACGATACCGCCAAGCACATATCAGTGCATTTTATACAGAGGATCAGCAAAGTGGCAATGCAGCACTTGAATTAGCCTATCAAGACATACGTAAGGCTTTTGTCTATTTTCTAGAAAATTATAGCAACAACAGGCCCTTTATTATTGCAGGGCACAGTCAGGGCACACGGCATGCCGGCAAGCTGCTACGTGAACTTATCGAGAACGATGCAGCACTATCCAATAGACTTGTTGCTTCTTACCTGGTGGGTATGCCTGTGCCTACGCATTATTTTCAGCGATTACCATTATGTGATGATCCCGAGGACATAGGTTGTTTTGTGAGCTGGTGTACTTTTCAGGAAGGGTTTTATCCGCCTAATTATGAAAGGTCGGGCTATCCGAATGTGGTTTGTGTAAACCCGCTCAGCTGGAAACCCGACACTTTAGTTGTTCATCGAAGCAATAATTTGGGGGGGATTGCATGGAATTTTTCACGCATTATTCCTCAAATTAATAATGCTCGCATTCACAACGGTATGCTATGGATTGAGGAGCCCCGTGTGCGCGGAAGAATGTTTATAAGTATGACCAATTACCATATTGCTGATTACAATTTATTTTGGCTCAACATTCGCGAAAATGTAAAACAACGGTGCGCGGTATATTTAGGGCAACACGCAGCAGGTACAATGCCCCATAATTCAAGTGAATAGTTTGAGGTAATTGGTTATATTTGGCACTTCAATCAAACGAATATGAAAAAAGCAATACTCTTCTTTTTGTTTATTAGCGCATTTTCTGCGCTTCGCGCACAATGTCCTACTGGTTTTGGCCAGTTGGGTGTTCAGATCATTCCCGATGAGTGGCCTTATGAAACCACTTGGAACATTACCAATCCCGAAACAAACAGCTTGCTTGCTCAGGGCACAGAAACAGGCGATACTATTTGTGTACCCTTGAATAGTTGTGTTCTTTTTCAGATTTTTGATTCTTATGGTGATGGCATTTATGCACCGGGTGGTTATTGGTTAAGTTGGAACGGAACGGTGGTAGCACAAGGAAATAGCTTTGGTTCTGGAACATCACATTCCATTGCCTGCCAACCGGGAACAAGCTGCACATCTGCACTAACGATTTCTGAAGGCACACACACCGCAGCGTTCGATAATTCGTGGTTTGAGTTTACGCCAACAGTTACCGGAATGTATGTTGCCAGTACCTGCTCATTGGCAACCTGCGATACACGCGTTTATATTTATTCAGCTTGTCCGCAAGGCGCTGGCATAACCGATGGACCTGAAGGAACAGAAGCCTATAACGATAATGTCTGTGGCAATCAATCATCTGTAAATGTGATGATGCTTGCCGGTCAGAATTATTTTATTCGTATCGGCGACAGCAA
>JBILCR010000108.1:0-6634 GCA_044353055.1 Flavobacteriales bacterium | reverse complement strand
GGCCACATTATTATTAGACTTATCTGAATTGCTTGCTGAAGAGGCTTTCACTATTTCAATTTGAAGTGTATTGCTCTCCATCTTTCCGTTTCCTACCTTAATAGATGCCGATGGGATGGTAAACGTACCTGCTTTTTTGCCACTTATGATAAATGTATAGGAAAGTGATTGCGACACCTTTCCGTTATAATTCTGGCTGCCAAACATTTGTTGTGGTCCCATCAAAACCTCAAAATTTGATAGGTCAGGCATCTTAAATCCACTGCCCATAGCGTTTAATGAATAAACAAGCTTTATTTGCTCCCCTATCGCTGCCTTAACCGGACTGGCAGTTGCAGTAAACTTAAGCTCCTGTCCCTTAATGCCATAGACAAACGCAAATAGAAAAATTAAAAAAGTTAATACTCTCATAATTTGAAACTAAGATTTAAGAAATCACCAATCTTTTCCACTCGCAGGAACACCCTCTTTGCCTTTTTGTTTAGTATTTTTTTTCCTCAGCTCTTTTTCGTTTCTGTCTAGTGCATCCAGCATTTGATCGGCCTGATTTTTATCAATCTGTTGCTTTTCTTCGGGCGATTTAGGCGCCTGCTGTTGGTTATTCTCTTTCTTTTGTTGGGTTTGTTGTTGCTGCTGCTGTTGTTGTCCCTGTTGTTGTTGTTGCTGCTGCTGAAGCTTTTTCATAGCATAAGAAAGATTGTATCGGGTATCCTCGGCCTTTGAGTCATATTTCAAAGCTTTTTTATACGCTTCAATACTCTGTTCGTAGGCTTTTTCCTGAAGAAATGTATTGCCCATGTTATGGTAAATCTTAGACTTTTCGCTTTCGGTCTTTTTTAGTTTCCCTAAAGTGTCTAATAATGCGTGTGCCTCTTTATAACGTTTTTGGCGGTAGAGCGCATTAGACAAATTATAAGCCGCTGTTTCTGATTTACGATTTTTTTCGAGTGCTTTGCGATACTCCACCTCGGCATCTGCATATTTCTCCTTATCGTAGAGATTATTGCCTTTAATAATATATCGATTCTCCTCCTGTGCCAGAGAGAAGCCTGTACAAAAGACAGATATAAAAATGACTATACCATATATCTTCATCATATACGTTCTTTTTTACCAAACAAAGAAAATCGCTGGGTCCATTTCCCCTTTCGCTCAGAAATCAATAATTCAATAATGAGAAGCATGATTGCACCAGCAATAAAATATTGGAACCTATCCTCATAATCGGTAAACGTTTTTGTTCCAAATTCATGTTTTTTAAGCGTTCCAATCTCTTCAACCAATGCATCAAGTCCAATGTCGGAGTTTGATGCCTGCACAAACTTACCGCCTCCAGCGCGTGCCACTTGAGCAAGCATATCGGGATTCATAGCCGTAACAATGGGATTGCCGTCCTCGTCTCTTTTAAATCCATCACTTCCGCTTTCCTCTACTACAGGAATAGGCGCTCCTTCGGCTGTTCCGATACCGATAGTGTACACCAAGATATTTTTATCTAAAGCGGCTTTTGCCGCCACTAAGGCATCATCTTCATGATTTTCGCCGTCGGAAAGTACAATAATGGCCTTACTCCTATTGTTACCTTTTGGTAATGCCCGCGCAGCAAGCTCAATAGCAGCGCCTATAGCGGTGCCTTGAGTTTGAATACTCTGTGTTGTGGTACTGGCCAAAAACATTTTAGCAGCCGCAAAATCGGAGGTAAAAGGTAATTGCAGCATGGCATCGCCGGCAAAAACTACAATACCCAAACGATCGTCATCCAGTTTATCGAGCAATCGCGATATCGACTGTTTAGCCCGATCCAGTCGGTTGGGTTTAATATCTTGGGCAAGCATACTGTTCGACACATCGAGCACTATCATAAGGTCGATTCCCTTCCTTTTAACTTCTTCGTAACGGGAACCAATCTGTGGGTCGCTAAGACCAATGACCATAAACACAAAAATGCTGCACATTAAAACAAACTTAACACGCAGCCTTCTGAACGAATGATCGGGCAAAAGCCTTTCCATCAGACGAAGGTCACCGAAACGCTTTACCGCTTTCTTCTTCCAGCGCATGCGCCATGCAAACAACAATACAAATACAGGAAGCAGCAACAACAACCATAGAAAAAATGGAAACGCAAACCTGAACATATTTATGAAATTGAGCGCATTAGAGTATTACGTAACAACCATTCTAAACAAAACAGCACGAAAGCAGCACATACAAAAAACCAGAACTCTTCATTTTTCTTTTTGTATTCGGTGGTTTCGAAAAGTGTTTTCTCCATTTCATCAATTTTATTATAGATTTCAGCTAGTGCCTCATTGTTTGTGGCCCTGAAATACTGAGCTCCGGTCATAGTCGATATCTGTTTGAGCAACTCTTCATCGATGCGTACCTCGGTATAGTCGAAGGCAAAACGCCCATCGGGATAACGATATACCGGAGAATATGCTACACCCCTTGAGCCAACACCAATGGTGTACACCCTTATGCCATACATTTGTGCAATTTCGGCAGCGGTGAGGGGAGAAACAGAACCTGAATTGTTTTCTCCGTCGGTAATTAAAATGATCACTTTCGATACCGCTTTGCTTTCTCTAAGTCGATTCACCGCGGTGGCCAATCCCAATCCAATGGCCGTACCTTCTGGCAAAAAATCAGGCTCAACGGCCAACATCAAACTTTTGAGCACGGAATGATCAATAGTAAGCGGACATTGTGTAAACGCTTCCCCTGAAAATATCACCATACCCATGCGATCGCTCGGACGACCATCGACAAACTCAATCGCTACTTTCTTGGCGGCTTCGAGTCGGTTGGGTTTTAAATCGCGTGCCAGCATGCTGGGCGATAAGTCCATCGACAATACAATATCGATTCCCTCGGCCTGCATATCTTGCCACGATAGACGCGTTTGCGGCCTAGCCAGAGCGCATATTAATAACACCAAGGCCAACATACGAAGTACAAAAGGCACATGTATTAAGCGCACCAATATACTTTTGGAGTGGTTACGTATTCCTTTGAAGGAAGACAATTGCATTTCGGGACGGGCTTTTCGCCCCAGCACCACATACCAAACAATTAGTATTGGAATAAATGCCAATAGCAGAAAAAACCAGGGATTCGCAAAACTGATGGAACTAAAATCGGGTATTCTTAGCGCATCAAATTCAATCATGCCTCCTCCGATTTAGGGGTTTCATCGTGTTTTTCAACGGGCCGTGTTTTTAATATGAATGCCCTAGCGTGCTTAACGCTATGTTCATGCTCCTCAGGTTGAGGATTTACTTTAGCAAATTTCACTAAATCGGCAAGAATTAGGATATCATTGAGCAATGTGGCCGCTTCATTATTCAACCCCGATTTACGAAGCATGGCCATGGTTTCTTCGGTAGTAGATTCCATAGCAGGTAGCTTAAAATGCTCCTCAATGTAGGTTCGTAATACGTCGGTAAGTTCTGAGTGAAATTCCTTGGTTTTACCATCACGCCAAATGGCTTGTTGCTGTAAAATATCAAGTGCCGATAAGGCTTTTTGCCAAGGCACAATGGGTGGTGTAGCAACAACGTCCATTGTTTGCGGCTTTCTTTTTCTAAGGATTAGCCATAGAATTATTCCGATGATTACAAGCGCCGCTAAAACGATAGCGCCGATTTTGTATAGATGGGAATAATCTTCGGGAACTGTCTCAATAGAGCGGATATCTTTAAACTCTTTTGTGGTATCAACGGCCACATCTAAGATTTGAATACTTAACATATCGCTCACCACATGCTGGGTATCGCCTTCGGGAAGGATAAATTCGAAAGGGAATACTGGTAAATTGTGCCTGCCGGTATCAAATGAAGTGATCCACACATGCTGTTCCAAGGTGAGTAAACCGGCCGTATTCAAGGTATCTAAGGTATCTTTTCGAACTACTTCAAACCATTGACCTAAAGAATCGCCCACCACGGGCCATATTACTCTTTGATTTTTAAGAGGATTCGCTCGAAGATTTAGCTTGATCTGTTCGCCAATTTTTATTTTATACCGATCGGCCTTAACAGCAGCATTTTGGGCGTGCAAATAGGTCGAAATAAGTACACAAAAAAGCAAGCAGATATTTTTCATTTGCGCCCCCCTCTTTTCTTTAGAAGATTGCTCAAAGGCTGAATCCACGACTTATCGGTTCGTAAAACGGCTAAATCAACTCCTGATCGGTTAAATGTTGTCCGAACCATGTCTTCATGTTTACGCCAATTTAATTCATAGCTTTTTTGAACGGCACGTGAGGAGGTATCAATCCAAACACTTTGACCGGTTTCGGGGTCTTTTGCCTTGATTAAACCCACATCGGCGAGCTGTGCCTCTCGTGGATCGGCTATTTGTAAGGCCACCAAATCGTGTTTTTGCGAAGCAAGTTTAAGTGCATCATCAAAGGATGACGCCAGAAAGTCGGAAAGTAAAAAAGCGGTACATTTCTTTTTGTTCACATTGGTCAAAAAACGTAGTACCTGAGCAATGTCGGTTTTTTGATGTTGGGGTTTAAAGTCGATAAGCTCGCGTATAATGCGTAACACATGCGACTTACCTTTTTTGGGCGGCACGTATTTTTCAATTCGGTCGCTAAAGAATATCAAGCCAATTTTATCATTATTCTGCAGCGATGAAAAGGCCAGTACTGCGCAAACCTCTGTAATAAGTTCGCTTTTAAACTGATTTTGTGTACCAAACTGATTTGAGCCACTAACATCTACGAGCAACATAATGGTGAGCTCGCGCTCTTCTTCAAAAACCTTAACGTAGGGATGCCCTATACGCGCGGTAACATTCCAGTCGATGGTACGGATATCGTCGCCCGGTTGGTATTCGCGTACCTCACTGAACGACATCCCTCTTCCCTTAAAAGCGCTATGGTATTGGCCCGAGAACATCTCAGCCGACAAACCCCGACTTTTGATTTCGAGTTTTCGTACTTTTTTTAGAATATCGCTTGCGTTCGCTGACATTAGAATCAAAAGAAGCTCAAGAAAATTTCATTAAGGCACCTCAACCGCGTTTAATATCTCGGCAATAATATTTTCGGTAGTAATATTTTCGGCCTCAGCTTCGTATGTGAGGCCTATACGATGACGCAGCACATCAACGCAAACGGCACGTACATCTTCTGGAATAACATAACCTCTGCGACGAATAAAAGCATAAGCCTTTGCGGCATGCGCCAGACTAATAGATGCCCGGGGTGAGGCACCAAAACTGATTAGTGGCTGAAATTTTGAAAGATTGGCCTGTGAGGGAAAACGGGTAGCAAATACGATGTTAACGATATACTGCTCAATTTTTTCATCCATATATACCTCTCGCACTACGTGACGGGCTCGAATAATTTGATCGGGACCCACCACTTTTGATGGCTTAGGGAACTCGGCAGCCAAATTTTGCCGAATAATCAAACGTTCTTCTTCTCTGGATGGATAACTAATTACAATTTTTAACATGAATCGATCTACCTGTGCCTCGGGAAGCGGGTAGGTACCTTCCTGCTCAACAGGGTTTTGGGTGGCAAGTACCAGAAAAGGTTCGGGTAATTTGTGCGTCGTGTCGCCGATGGTAACCTGGCGTTCCTGCATGGCTTCGAGAAGCGCACTTTGTACCTTAGCGGGAGCACGATTTATTTCATCTGCCAGAATAAAATTGGCAAAAACAGGTCCACGTCTTACGGTGAATTGCTCTTGTTTCTGATTATAAATCATGGTTCCTACGAGGTCGGCAGGCAATAAATCGGGTGTAAACTGTATTCGCGAGAAACCCGCGTCAATGGTTTGCGAGAGCGATTTAATAGCCAGAGTTTTGGCCAAACCAGGAACCCCCTCGAGGAGAATATGACCGTTTGAAAGCAAGCCTATAAGCAGCCGGTCTACCATATACGATTGACCGATAATTACTTTGTCGAGCTCTAATTTGAGCAAATCGATAAATGCACTTTCTCTTTCTATTTTCTGGTTAATCTCTTGAATGTCGGTATTCATATCAAAAAAATTGGAGCAAATTAAAGCTAAACCTCGGAAGCGGTCAAGATGGATACGTTTTAAAAAATGTTAATCGTTTCAATTTCTTGAATCCTTGCAATGTTAAAGATTAATTCAGCTGGGAAAACTCTTACACTAACACAATTTTCAACCAAAGCCCTCATTTATATAGATTTGTATTTCAATCAATTAAGAAATTAATTTTCACATGTTCGTTTTAATCGTTTATAAAACCGGCAGTAAGCCTTTGGCATCGTCCATTTATAAAAAATAGATTCGGAAGTAATTGGTAAACCTCACTTTCGCGAAAATAAAAGCGAATAACATTGATCTAATTACAATGAATAAAGTTGAACCCATGGAGCACTTTGATGTTACAGGTGTGTGGTAAAATTGCTTAGGGCCTAGTTTAGAATACCGCCACATAATTACTTAGCTATGAACATACCATCTTGAAAAGTATGACTTGACTTTTTCGATACGCTTTCGTAGGAATCCTATCCCCCCCTTCCCGGCGCGAAGCTAGCTCCTCCAAATCCAATAAACGTTAATATACGTTTGTAAGCGTTTAAAACGGTTGCTGTAATAAATTGAAGTATGAATCCGAAAAAAACCTTATTTTTTGGGGA
>JBILCR010000422.1:0-6650 GCA_044353055.1 Flavobacteriales bacterium | reverse complement strand
CACAAACCTTGGCGGGTAACTTTACGGTTCCTTGTAATGCATTGCTAGGTACTACAGGCATGCGCGTAATTGCAGCCGAAGCTTTCCTTGGCAGTGCCATTCCTCCTTGCGGTACAAACGCTACTTGGGGTGAAACCGAAGATTATTTGGTTACTATTGTTCCCGACGTAGCTGCATGTTCGGGTACTCCAGCTTCGTCCAACACGCAAGCAACGGTGGCCAATGCCTGCCCTTCAACCAATTTCACGCTTAGCCTTTCGGCTACCTATCCGGGGTGCGATTATACGTTCCAGTGGCAGCGTTCAATTGATGGAGGCATTACCTATTCAAATATTGGAGCGCCTTCAACTTTAGCAACACTAGCGGTTTCGGGCCAAACGGTTACCACGTTCTATCAGTGCGAAATTACCTGTTTAAACAGCGGTTTAACTACCACTTCAGTACCGGTGCAGGTAACGCAAAATGCGCTATTGGCTTGTTATTGTGCTTCATCTGCAACCAGCACTGCCGACGAAGAAATTGTGAGTGTAGTTCTAGGCTCGATCAACAATACTTCAACATGCTCTCAGGTGGCTCCGGGTGCCGGTTCGGTGGGTAGCTTATATGGTAACTACACTTCGTTACAAACCACACTTACCAAAACAGCTACATACAGCATGACGGTTGGGGCGCAACTTTGCCCAACCAATCCAACATCTACAACGCAATTTACCGGCGAGTATTTACATGTGTGGATTGACTTTAACGGTGATGGTACGTACTCAGATGCTACCGAATTAGTTTATCGTTCGGCAGCGCCAGGTCTTACTTGGTTCCAGTCTGGCGCAACCAACACCAACTTTAACTTCACAGTTCCTGCCACGGCAACTACCGGTGTGGTAGGTATGCGTGTTATTGCAGTGTATAACGGGGCAACCCAAAGTGCTTGTGGCACCTATACTTGGGGCGAAACGGAAGATTATGCTATTAACCTTGTAGCACCTCCTGTGTGCTCTGGTACCCCAACTCCAGGTACATTGCCTCCAACGTTATCGGTTATTACCAACACTTCTACCACCTTGCAGCCTACAGGTTTGCAGGTAGCCCAAGATTTGGTGTACCAGTGGGAGCAATCTCCTGATAATATTTCATGGTCGCCTGTTGTAGGCGGAACGGGTGCCAATGCTGGTGTGTACACCACTCCTCTTATTCCTGCCGGAACTACTTGGTACCGCTTAACCTTAACATGTACCAACAGCGGCTTATCAGCCAGCACTAACGGCATTCAAATTTCTACCATTGGCGGCGCTACCTGCGCAGCTCCGTATGATTTGCCTGCCACATTTACCAATCCGGCTACGCCGTTCTCGTTGAACCTTTCATCAAACGGAGCGGGCAACGACCTATTGGCTCAAAGCAGCAATGCTTCTTATGGTGCCTCTGGCGAAGATCTTATCTTCCGCTTTACAGTGGGTGCCGGCGATGTAGGTAATTACGAATTCTCGGTAGTTAACACCTCAAATACGCGTTTCATCGGTTGGTTCTTAAAATCAACATGCGATGCGGCAAGTGCTTCATTGGCTTCGGCTACATCAAGCGATGGGCAGTTTAACTCTGCGCACGGTATTTACAACATTACCGCTCCTGGTACTTATTTCTTAATTGTTGATTATCGTGCTCCGATAACCTCTTCAAACGTGTTTGTTCGCGTGCGTAAGGTACCTGCTGCTCCTGCTAACGACAACTGTGCCGGTGCGGTATCACTTACTCAGGCTGCACTTTGCACTCCAACTGCCGGTTCTATGGCAGGTGCCACAGCAGGTGGCGACCCTGTAACCTGTGCGGGTGGTAATGCCGACGACGATATCTGGTATTCGTTTGTAGCAACTTCTGAAGCAGCTATTATCGATCTTCAAACAGCCAATAATGGCGTTGTAGAGTCGGGTGCAGATATTGCTTTCCAAATGTATACCGGTACTTGTGCGGGCTTAACCAGCCTGACACCATCGTGCTACAATGTAAGTGCTTCACGTGGTATAGGCGAAACAGCCACTATTACTTCTGGTCTTAGCATTGGAACAACCTACTATGTTCGTGTTTACGATAAAGGAGCAGGTTACGGTTCTGCAAACGGTAACATTTCTGTTTGTGTAACAACCCCTCCTCCTCCAGCAAACAACGAATGTGCTGGTGCTACTGTTTTGGCGGTAGGTGCTACATGTGTAACTACTCCAGGTCTTACCATTGCAGCTACACAATCGCAACCTGCAGTAGCATGTAATGGCTTTACCGGCAATGCCGACGACGATATTTGGTACACCTTTACCGTGGCTACCACTACATTAGTCGATATTCAGGTAACTCCTACTGTAAATACTTTTGATCCTGTGGTTCAGCTATTTAGCGGGAACTCATGTAATCTTACTTCTGTTACCTGCGCCGATGGTGCATTGCGTGGTGGATTTGAGCGTATTACACGTACCGTTACTCCAGGCGAATACTACATTCGTTTGTACCACTATGGTGCAGGTACTGGCGGTGGCGGTGGCCACAATATTTGTATAAGTACTGCAACTCCTGCCGTAGCGCCAGAAAACGACAATACCTGCGATGCTATTCCTTTGCTTGTTGAAGGGGATTGTGTAACACAGGGTCCATACAGTTCGCAAACGGCTACACGTACCTTGACCTGGCCTGCTGTTGAAGGAGTAGGTAATGGAGATCCAAGCGACGATGTGTGGTTTAAGTTTACAACCGACGCTGCCTCTACTTCAATTTCAATTAAAGTGCAAGGTGGTGGAGGTTACGATCCGGTGTTCCAGCTCTTTACCTTAAGCGATTGTAAAACCATCAGTGGAAGTGCAGCGGCAATTGACGCTACATCTGCTAACGGCCTCGAAGAGCAAATTGTATTTAACCTTCCTGTGAGTACCCTATGTATGATTCGTGTGCATGATTTTAATGCACTGGCTTCAACTGGGTTCTTTACAATCTGTGTAAGCAAGGTTCCTGCTCCGGCAAACGACGCCTTTGCAAATGCTGAAGTATTAACACAATACAACTCAGCTACATGTCCGGGTGTTACCCAGGGTTATACAGTAAATGCAACCTTAGGGGATGCTACGGCATCATGCGGTACCAACGACGATAACGTTTGGTACACCTTCGTAGCCACCAATACTACAGCTACTATTACTGTAACAGGTTCGCAAAACTTCGACCCTGCTGTTGATTTACGTGGTGGGCCTGGTGTTGGTACCTCTATTCAATGTGTTAATGCATCAGGTGCAAACGGTACCGAAACCATTAACGCAACGGGTCTAACTATTGGCCAAACCTACAAGATTCAGGTAATGGGTGCAGGCGCTAACCCTTCAGGTTGGGGTACATTCTCAATCTGTGTGTACGGTCCTGCGGCACCACCGCCAAACGACAACTGTGCAGGGGCTATTATTTTGCCTAATGCATCGCCTTGTGCTGTACTTAACGGGTATTTAACCGGAGCTACAGCAAGTGTTGCACCTGCGGCATGTTCTGGTACGGCCGACGATGATGTATGGTATCGTTTTATCGCTTCATCATCGCAAGCAACCATTACTGTTGTGGGTGGAACGCCTGCTCAGGTTTCTGATATGGTGGTTCAAATGTATTCAGGCGCAAGCTGCGGTGCACTTACATCAGTAGGTTGTGTGGATAATGATCCTGCCCCAGGTACAGAGAACCTTGTTGTAAACGGTTTAACACCAGGTGTAACATACTATGTTCGATTGTTTACATTCTCTTCTGCTGGTCCGGGTACAAGCACTACGGCTCCTAATCCTAACTTCACTATCTGTTACACTGGGGTACCGCCTGCAAACGATAATATTTGTGGCGCTACCAACGTAACGGTTTCGAGCGGTTTAACGAATATCAATACCTCTAACCTTGGTGCAACAAACAATACTATTGTGCCACCTGCTCCTTATGCAGACTGGAACAATGATGTATGGTTTAAGTGCACTGTTCCGGCTAATGGCGTAGTTGCTATAAATGTTACGGGTATTGGTTTTACCGATACTAAAATCCGCGCCTACACTTCATCAGACAACACGTGCAGCGGTACGCTTACTTTGGTTGGAGCCGACGATGATTCAGGTCCTGGAGCTGGTTCTTATGTATACATGTCGGGCTTAACTCCGGGCAACATCGTATTCTTTGGTGTTGACGGCTTTAGCGCGGCTAACTTCGGTACCTTCCGTCTTAACGTTAACGATGGTTGGTTATGGACCGGTACTGCAGGTTTTGGAATTACTGCTGCTCAAAGCTGGGTTAACCAAGCTGCGGGCGAGACTACTCCAAACCCATTCATTGCAAACACCGTGTCTGGCCTTTCAGGTCAGTGGGCTACTACACCAGGAACCACTGTAATTAACGTTCCTGCTGTAACCAATACTCCATTAATCACTGCCAATGCTACCATTGGTGGGGTTAAATTTGTGGGTACAACCTTATCGCAAGCTAAGATTACTGTGAACAGCGGATCCATCCTTACTATAAACGGGGCTACTTTCGCAGGTTCAGGCCGCGGGGTTACCGGTATTGGTGCAGGTGGTCGTTTCGAAGGTGGTGGACGTTTGGATATTGGTGCTCAAACAGCGGGTCAAACCGTTACCATCAATACACCAACACGCTTCCGTTTAGCAACTACCGTGCTTTCTACAGCCAATGTACAGTCGAATGGTAACATGATTTTTGATAATGCGGCATCGCTTTACTCAGGTCAGGCTGGTCCTAACTCATTAGTAAACGGCAACATTACGTACCGTCGTCAAGGAAATACCAGTCAGTATGTTTACAACTTCTGGTCATCTCCATTAACCAACGGCTTGCTTTCATCACTTGCTGCCCCAGGATATCTACCTAACTTATATCAGTACAATACGGCTACTGCTACAGGTTTAGATTATTTGGGTACTCAGGCTGGATGGCAATCGCTTACGCCTTCAACTACCATGATTCAAGGTAAAGGATATATTGCCACAGGTGCCGGTTTAGCCAACTTTACTGGTTTGCCGCAACAAGGTAACGTAAACATTGCCGGTATGATCGGTGGTGGTGGAAATAACTTCAACCTCATTGGAAATCCATATCCTGCTCCAATCTCAGCAAATACATTCTTAACCACTAATGCTTCGCGCATTACCGGTGGTGCCATGTATATTTGGGATGACGATGCTTCGGGTGGTGGTAACTATGCTGCTGGCGACTTTATTATCTACAGCGGTTTAGGTACTGTAAATGGTCCAAACTCAGGTGCACCGTTCTCTGGCAACATCGGAGCTTGCCAAGGCTTCTTCGTAAACTACAACTCGGCAGGTGGAGTTAACTTTACCTTCGATAATGCTATGAAGACTTATGGTACCAACAGCGAATTCTTCGACATCACAACTGCTAACCGTTTGCGTCTGCGCATGGAGAATGTAAATGGTGTTGGAGCTGAAGCCTTGGTTGCGTTTGTTGACGATGCTACCGATGGTGTAGATAACTCTTACGACGCATTGCGTTTACAGGGTAATGCCGACCTTAGCCTTTACACGTTCAATGGCGATTTGGAATATGCAATTCAGGCATGGCCAACATTAACCAACGAGCGTGTAATCGATCTTGGTGCAGTAAATACTGTTGCAGGCGCTTCTACCATCTCAATGAATCTTTTCGAGAATTTCGATCCTACTACTGTTGTGTATCTTGAAGATACTGAATTGGGAATTTTCCACAATTTAACTCAAGATAACAGCTACGAGTTCAATAACTCTGGATTGAACGGCGAAGCGGTTCGTTTCCGCTTACATTTCCGCGCTCCAATTGGTGTTTCATCAGTTATGGATTGTTCGGGTACTGAATCAGGTAAAATACTTGTAGGTAACCCTAACACAACGCCTGTAGCTATTGAACTTAAGAATGCCAATAACGAAGTTGTAGCTACTGCTGCTCCATTCGTAGGTGAGCATGAATTTGTAAACCTTGCATCAGGTAACTATTCGTTAGCAATGAGCTACACCGATGGTGGAACTATTAATCGCACTACTGCTGTAGAAAACAACGGTATGACATCACCTGCAAGCTTTATTGCAAGTTCTACCACTGTTTCTATTGCTGATGCAATTATCGAGTTCCAGGGCACGGCTCAAGGAGCAAGTGAATACACTTGGGATTTCGGCGATGGTACTATCGTTACCGGTGATCTTAATCCAGTTCATGCATACAATGCCTTAGGTGTTTACACCGTAACATTTACTGCTATGAATAACGGGTGTGGTTCTTCTGCAACTACAACAATCACTGTAGGTGCCGATCTTACCGGAACCAATAATGTTGCAACCACAAGTGGATTCTCTATCTTCCCGAATCCTGCTGCAAATGTGGCGAACCTATTGTTAAATCTTGATCGTTCAGAATCATCGGTTGTTGTTAGCATTCACGATGCTGCAGGCCGCTTGGTAAGCACGAAAGAGGTGAACGATGTTCGTTCAGGTGCTGTAGTTGGTTTAGATGTTGAAACCCTTTCTAACGGAGTGTATCAAGTAACTGTTGAAGGATCCAACTTTAAAAATGTGGGTCGCGTAACAATTGCGAAATAAGCTCTTTAGATTGCTTTAATAAAAAAGGGAGTCCTTAATCGGGGCTCC
>JBILCR010000107.1:0-6667 GCA_044353055.1 Flavobacteriales bacterium | reverse complement strand
GAAAAATGTATCCTCTTTTGCAAATACAAATGCCGTACTTACGTGCTGCCTGGGCAAAAATATATCGGCCGGATTTTTTACCTCAAACACATCTTTGCGCTCGTAATTAAGGTTTTTGCCTTGCTTGTAACGCAAATTGGTATTGGTGTTGCGATCGCCCACAATACGGCTGGGTTCGGTAACCCTTATGGTGCCATGGTCGGTAGTTATAATAAGCCGTGCCTTACGATCGGCAATCTGTTTTAGGATATCGAGCAAAGGCGAATGTTCGAGCCAGCTCAGTGTAATAGATCGGTAGGCTTTTTCATCGTCGGCCAGCTCACGAATTACTTCCATCTCTGTGCGTGCATGCGAAAGCATATCCACAAAATTATAAACGATGGTGTTGAACTTATTGCCCATTAAATTGGGAATCTGCTCGGCCAGTTTTTTCCCCGATTGAAAGTTCGTAATCTTTGTATACGATGATTTTACGTCTTTACCCAAACGCTTCAGTTGTTCCTGCATAAAAAACTCCTCATGTAGGTTTTTTCCGCCTTCATCTTCGTCGTTGAGCCAAAATTTAGGATAGCGCTTTTCGATTTCAGAAGGCATCAATCCCGCAAAAAATGCATTACGCGCGTATTGCGTAGCGGTAGGTAATATTGAGCAATATAAATCCTCGCTTTCTACCTTAAAATACTCAGAAATAATGGGCTGTATCACCTTCCACTGGTCGTAACGCAAATTATCAATCAACACCAAAAAGGTGGTATCTGCCTTATCAATTTCAGGTACTACTTTACTGCGAAATACGGTATGCGACAACAGCGGGGGCTCAGGATCTTTGCCGTTGAGCCAGTTGGCATAATGCTGTATTACATATTTGTTAAACTGTGTATTGGCTTCGGATTTCTGCATGCGAAGAATTTCTTCCATTCCCTCCTCCTTGCTGCGCGACAATTCCAACTCCCAGAATATCAGTTTTTGATACACCTCTTTCCACTCGTTAAAATTGAGTCGATCGCTGAGCGTCATTCCAATATGCCTGAATTCTTGCTGATAGGCCGATGATGTTTTTTCGCGTATGAGTCGCTTGTTCTCAAGGTTCTTTTTAAGCGTAAGCAGAATCTGATTGGGATTCACAGGCTTGATGAGGTAATCCGAAATTTGCGAACCAATGGCATCTTCCATGATATGCTCTTCTTCCGACTTGGTAATCATTACTACCGGAAGGTCGCTGCGCAACTGCTTGATGCGCACGAGTGTTTCGAGGCCTGAAATACCGGGCATATTTTCATCGAGCAGAACAATGTCGAAATCGTTTTCTTTGACCATGTCAAGGGCATCGTTGCCCGATAAAGCCGTTGCTACCTCGTAGCCCTTTTCCTTAAGAAAGAGAATGTGTGGCTTCAGCAGTTCAATCTCGTCGTCGGCCCAGAGTATATTTATTTTTTCCATGGTGATTATTGTCTAATTTGGCGCTTGCAAATATGTGTATAGAAACTGCAAATTTGCAATCATATTGCACGTGAACCTTACGCAAAACAAAAAAAAGATTATTAACGATCCGGTATACGGATTTATTAGCATTCCTAATGCTTTTATTTTCGACCTTATTGAGCATCCCTGGTTTCAGCGTTTACGACGTATACGTCAGCTTGGCCTCACCGATTATGTATATCCGGGTGGGCATCACAGCCGTTACCATCATGCCTTGGGAGCCTTGCATTTAATGCAGCTGGCAGTAGTTCATTTACGTAGCCGAGGAAATGACATAACCGAAGAGGAAGAAAACGGCGTATATGCCGCCATATTGCTGCACGATATTGGGCACGGGCCCTTTTCGCATGCGCTCGAATATTCAATTGTTTCGGGCATCACCCACGAACATATTTCGCTGATGTTCATGGAAGAAATGAACCATCAGCTGGACGGCAAACTCGATTTGTGTATCCGCATTTTTACCGATACATACCCTAAGCGATTCTTACACCGACTGGTGAGCAGTCAACTCGATATGGACCGCCTCGATTACCTCAATCGCGATAGTTTTTTTACGGGGGTAGTGGAAGGCACGGTGGGGGCCGAGCGCATAATAAAAATGCTGGATGTGGCCAACGACGAAATTGTGGTACAAGAAAAAGGTATTTACAGCATTGAAAAATTTTTGGTAGCACGAAGGCTTATGTATTGGCAGGTATATCTGCATAAAACCGTGCTTTCTGCTGAGAATTTGCTTGTAGGCACCTTGCGCCGTGCCCGCGAACTTGCACATAGTGGTCAAAAGCTATTTGCCTCGCAGGCGCTCGAATATTTTTTAAATGGCAGAGCGTTTTCAGAAGGTGAGCTGCAAAGCAGACAGGATTTCTTATCCCATTTCGCCCGCTTGGATGATTATGATATATTTGCCGCCGCTAAGGAATGGATGCTCTGTGGCGACCCTGTGCTTAGCGAATTGAGTACCCGTTTAATTGAGCGTAATTTGTTTCGAATTCATCTGGATATAGCGCCCTTTGCCGCCGATAAGGTACAGATACTGTCGGATGCATTACTCAAAAAAGGTTTCGGCCCGCACGAAGCCTCTTATTTCGTTTTTACAGGCGAAATAGCCAACAGTGCTTACAAAGACGGAGAAGATAAAATTCTGATTGTTCAGAAAAACGGTGCCATCGTAGGGCTCAACGAAGCTGCCGGACAATTGCAGTTGCACTTGTCCACCGAAGCCACGCGAAAATATTTCTTGTGTTATCCTAAAGAGCTTGATCATTTATTTAACTGACCGCAACAATTAATTATGGAATTTACTGCGCAACAAATTGCCGATTTGCTCGGCGGAACGGTAGAGGGAGACGCCCAAGCCCGTGTAAGCAGACTTTCGAAAATAGAAGAAGGAACTGAGGGTTCTCTTACATTTTTGGCCAATAAAAAATATGAGGAGTTTATCTATAAAACTCAAGCCAGTATTGTGGTGGTAAACGATTCTTTTGTGGCCGAGTTTCCTGTAAAGTCAACGCTCATACGAGTGGCCGATGCGTATAAGAGTTTTGCCGTTCTGCTCGAAACCTATAACAGTATTAAACAAAATAAAACAGGGACCGAGCAACCTAATTTCATTGCTCCAAGCGCTACGTTGGGGAGCAATCTGTACATCGGTGCTTTTGTATACATCGGCGAAAACAGCATTATTGGCGACAATGTGAAGTTATATCCGGGTGTTTATATTGGCGATAATGTCACCATCGGTGCAAATTCTGTTTTGTTTTCGGGGGTGAAGGTATATTCAGAATGTACAGTAGGTGCGGAGTGCCGCATTCATTCGGGCGTAATTATCGGTGCAGATGGGTTTGGATTTGCGCCTCAGGATGAATCCAATTACGTTAAAGTAGCACAGATTGGCAATGTAATTATCGAAGATCATGTGGAGATTGGCTCAAACACTACTATCGACCGTGCCACCTTGGGTTCAACCATAATTCGAAAAGGAGTAAAACTCGACAATCTCATTCAAGTAGCACATAATGTCGAAATAGGAGAACATACAGTCATAGCGGCACAAACGGGCATTGCCGGATCTACCAAAATTGGTCGTTTTTGTATGATTGGCGGCCAGGTAGGAATAGTAGGCCACCTTGTGATTGCCGATAAAGTTAAAATTGCCGCTCAATCGGGAGTGGGCAGCAGTATTACCAAAGAAGGCGAAATTGTTCAAGGCTCGCCGGCATTCCCGATTGGTGAGTATAAGAAATCATATATCGGTTTTAGAAAACTACCCGAAATACTAGCACGTCTCGAAGAACTTGAAAAGAATAACCCATCATGAGCGATAAACAGCATACCATTTCGCAAACCGCCTCCTTAAGTGGGGTGGGCTTACATACTGGAGCAATGGTGAAACTCCAATTTTGCCCAGCGCCTGCAGGAACCGGAATTATTTTTAGAAGAACGGATGTTCAGCCTCCTGCCGATATTCCAGCTGATGTTGATTTTGTATGCGATACGGCACGCAGCACTACGTTAGAAAAAGACGGGCACCGCGTTTCTACCGTTGAACATGTATTATCTGCTGCTTGTGGTTTGCAAATCGACAATCTTATTATTGAAATCGATGGCCCCGAAATCCCTATTTTGGACGGGAGCGCACGCATGTTTACCGAAGCACTTTTGGCAGCGGGTGTTGCCGAACAAGATGCTGAGCGCGAATATTTCGAATTAAAAACCAACGTGTTTTATAACGATGCCGCTCGAGGTGTGGAGATTATGGCTGTACCGGCCGAACACCTCAAGGTTAAGGTAATGATCGATTTTAATTCTAAGGTTTTGGGTTTTCAGCATGCCCAACTAAATCATGTTTCGGAGTTTAATTCTGAAATTTCGGCCTGCCGCACCTTTGTATTTCTCCATGAACTCAACAGCTTGCTCGAAAGCAATTTGATTAAAGGGGGCGATCTTTCCAATGCCATTGTTTATGTGGATCGCGAATTAAGCCCCACCGAAAAAGAAAAACTCAACGAAGTATTTGGCCGCACAGATGTTCACGTAACCGAAAACGGAACGCTCAATAATATTTCAATAATGCATCAGAACGAAGCCGCACGACATAAGCTGCTCGATGTGGTGGGCGACTTAATGTTGGTGGGCAAACCAATTAAAGGACAAATTATCGCTACACGTCCGGGGCATGCCGCCAATGTTGAATTTGCGCGTAAATTGAAGCAGCTTATCAAGCAGGAAAAAAACAAAAAGACGGATGATGGCACCTTCGACCTTTCGCAGCCGCCTTTGTATAATATTAATGATATTGCGCGCATTCTTCCGCATAGGCCTCCGTTTTTATTGATTGATAAAATTCTGGAAATGAGCGATTCGCATGTCGTTGGATTGAAAAATGTAACCATGAACGAAGATTTCTTCAAGGGGCATTTTCCCGACAATCCTGTTATGCCAGGTGTACTTATCATTGAAGCTATGGCACAAACCGGGGGTATTTTAGTGTTGAATACCGTACCCGATCCCGAAAATTATCTCACTTACTTTATGAAGATCGACAATGTACGCTTTAAGCAAAAAGTAATGCCGGGCGATACACTTATCTTCAAGCTTGAGTTGGTTACTCCTATTCGCAGAGGTATTTGCCATATGCGCGGCATTGCTTATGTAAATGGCAAACCGGTTACAGAGGCCGAGATGATGGCGCAAATTGTTAAGGTAAAAGGGCTGGTTGAATAATTGGCTTTTTCTGTACTTTTGTCCATCAAATGATTCAGCCATTAGCCTACATACATCCCAGTGCCCGAATTGCACGAGGCGTCACTGTTGATCCCTTTGCCGTAATTCATGGCGATGTTGAAATTGGCGAAGGCACTTGGATTGGATCAAACGTTACCGTAATGGACGGAGCGCGCATCGGTAAAAACTGTCGCATTTTTCCAGGGGCTGTAATTGCTGCTATTCCGCAAGATCTTAAGTTTGAAGGCGAGCGCTCAACTGTTGAAATTGGCGATAATGTTACCATAAGAGAATGTGCCACCATCAATCGCGGCACGGTAGACCGTATGACTACTAAAGTGGGCAGCAATACACTTATTATGGCCTATGTGCATTTAGCCCATGATTGTATTGTAGGGGCGAACTGCATTATTGCCAATGCGGTGAATATGGCCGGGCATGTGAGTGTAGGCGATTACGTTGTAATTGGCGGCATGTCGGCTGTGCATCAGTTTGTTCATATAGGTGCTCATGCCATGGTTTCGGGTGGATCGCTGGTGCGCAAAGATGTACCGCCTTATGTTAAAGCCGGTCGCGAACCTTTGTCGTACGTGGGGATAAATTCGGTGGGATTGCGCCGCAGAGGATATTCCAACGAAAAGATTACCGAAATACAAAACATTTACAGATGGCTGTATGTAAGCGGTTTAAATACATCGGAGGCCTTAACGCGCATTGAAGCCGAAATGCCTGCCACACCCGAGCGCGACGAAATTATTGAGTTTATACAAAATGCCAAACGAGGCATTATGCGCGGATATACTTCCGACGAACAGTAAGCTATGGAAATCACCCTCCGTGAAGCTTCCAAAAGATACGGCTATACCTGGATTTTCAAGAATCTTGAATTAAGTCTTGCTGAGGGCTCGCGCACCGCAATTTTAGGTGCCAATGGAAGTGGAAAATCAACCTTACTTCACATAATATCTGGGGCTCAGTCCTTGTCGGAGGGAACTATCACTTGGCAGCAGAACGAAAAAAATGTAGCTCCCGAATTGTTGTATGAGCATATATCCATTGCGGCACCCTATCTCGAACTTATCGAAGAATTTACACTCACCGAGTTAATTAAATTTCATTTTTCGCTCAAAAAGCCACTATTCAATCTTTCTACCGACGCTATTATCGAGCGATCGGGCTTACGCAATAAATGCAGGTACCCGCTTATGTACTTTAGTTCGGGAATGAAGCAACGTACGAAACTTTTGCTGGCGCTCCTTGCCGATACGCCGTTGGTTCTCTTGGATGAGCCTCTATCTAATTTAGACGCGGATGCTGCCATGTGGTACCGACAACTTATTGATGATTTTGGCGGTAATCGTACATTTTTGGTGTGTTCCAATCATCAATTAAACGAATACGATTTTTGTACTCGCGAAATCCAGTTGTAAATTTTTCTATGAAGAAAATTGGCCTGCTC
>JBILCR010000106.1:0-6709 GCA_044353055.1 Flavobacteriales bacterium | reverse complement strand
TTATCTCCATTTAACAGACCACCGTTCTGAATAACTTGAGAGAAGTTCTCAAAATTATTGTCGGTGAAGCCTGCATTTTGACGATAATACTGACTGGTGTAATTTGTTGTTAGCGGATTAAGCGTTCCGGGCTCAAATGCAAAAAGCGTATCGCGGAAACCGTTCTGAACAAAACCTAGGAGAATATTATTGCCCACGGTATCTATACCGAATCCGTAAGATGGTATTTTGTACGTCTTGAATTTACCTACATAACCATAATTGAAGAAATTCTCACGATGACGGTCATTAAACAACTGAATTTCCTCGCTAGTATAGTCGGCTTGAACAGTGTAGAAGAAATTTTTAAAGTTAGAGGCCGATTTTTCCTGCTCAGCAGACGAACCTCCAAAACGTTGCGTAAATTTCACGTATGCACGATACGTATTATCTATACGACGCGGATTATTTTCGGCGTTGAACATTGAGAACGTATAAATGAACTCATTACGATCAAAATAATCCCAAGTACCTCCGATAGTAAGATTTGAAGATTCGCCTAAACGGAAATCAATTTTTCCGGCCAAACTTACGCGATTAGCCATGAAATTCTCTTTGCGTTTAACGTTTTCGAGGTCGGAAGCGCGGACAAATTGTGCATTTTGAACGTTTCCGATACCTAGAGGAGCCGGACGTAGTGGATTTGCTGCAATTTCATCGAGTTTGTCTTTCTTTAATCGGGTAATTCCTACAGCGGAAGGATCACGATCGGCTTCGCGGGATAGTTCTCCTGCAAAAAAGAAACCGATATAAGGCTGTTTGGTACCATCTGCCTTTTTACGTGACGCGATAGGACCTGTTAAGTTAAGTCCCAATAGATTGTAACCGAATCCGTCCACCGAACGAACCAGCTCAAACCCTCCATTGAACTGAGGTGAAGGGCCGCGGGTAGTGATGCTGATTACCCCACCGGTAGCATCACCATACATAGCCGGAACCCCGCCCGTGATAATCTGAATTTGTTCAATACCCTGCTGCGGAACTGAAGTGGAACCACGCACCTTGATACCATCTACAAAGTAGAATGTGGCATCGGAACGAGAACCACGTACGTTTACACCGTCACCTTCATCTGATTGCGTAACACCGGCCGTTGTAGCGGCCACCGATTGTACGTTACGCGTGGGCAAGGCATAAATTTCTTCTTTGGTTACAGTTTTTCCTTGGTAGTCATCAATAAGTGGAACGTCGTATTCCACTACCTCAAATGTTTTAATTTCGACAACCGAAGATTCGAGTTTAACATCAACTGTAGTAATCTTTCCGGCAGAAATAACCACACCAGTAGTTTTCAAAGGCTTGTATCCTACATAAGTAGTTTTAACCTCATACGAACCCGGATTTATGGGTTTAATCTGATACTCACCATTAATGTTAGATTGACTGGCACCGGCTTGTATACCCCCGCTTTCAACTATGATGTTGGCAAAGGGAATGGGCTCGCCGGTTTTCGAATCCTTAATGGTTCCTTTAAGCGTTCCCGAACCCGACTGGGCTACAGCGAGAAACGAAAAGGAAATCACACTTAAAATACTCAGGTAAATGCTTCTTACCATATACGTGGTGTTAAAAAGGTACACTATTTTTTCAAGGTTGCTAAGATAGAAATTGAATGCTTTGCGCATTAAATTTTGTTAAAAAAATAATAATAACCTCATAATGTGGGCAGTTAATTTCGTTCAACCCCTATTTTGAGCATGTAAGTTATCTTATTCTTTTCTTCAAAACGTTAAATTCTTCCTAAATCAAACTTGGTCAACAAAGTTCTATGATATGGGCCTAAACAGAAAAAACATTTTTACGAACTCATCGCTAATTATGCTTTCGACGCTTACGTTTATTGAGTCGGTCCGATTTCTTTTTAGCCCTTTTCATCCGTTTCTTCGTAGCCTTATCTTGAATGGATAAATGTCTTTTTTTTAGCTGCTCTTCTGCTTTTTTCTTTTTCTCAATTTGCTCTTCTTTTTTCTTGCGAAGTTCCTTCTGCTGCTTCTTTCGACTCAGTGGCTTTTCCTGAGCATATGAAAATTGCGGTAGCGAAAGGCATAGAGAAATTACGAGGGCAATAGTTTTAACAAAACGCATGATTCAAAAATACGTAATTTTAAAACGGAGCCTTTGCTTTTGTATTTTTGATTAACGAAATGTTCATGTGGATCTTTAATAGGTGTAAAACCGTAATTTTTCTTTTGGTGCACATCATGTGCATCCTTCAAATGGCGTGTAAAAAAGAATCGATAAACGATCAGTTGGGTATTCCCTATGTTTCCGTTTCGCGGTATATATTTTTGAACGACCCGGCATTCATTGGCTTGAATCCTGTTGGAGGCTTTGCCTATCTTGACGCAGGCTCCAAAGGAATAATTGTATATCATCGTGCTTTTGATGAATATGTAGCGTTTGATCGGCATTGCACCTGGCAAACCAATCAAGGTTGTGCCGTTTATAATGATACCGCTTCTCAGGTAATTTTGAATTGCTCGTGTTGTACCTCTCGTTTTTCGCTCATCGACGGCAGCGTGCTAAATGGCCCTAGTATTAATCCTTTGCTGCAATACAGAGCGCAAATAAGTTCGCCCGGCACCTTGCACATATATAACTAGAGGCTAAGAAATTTAATGCCTCAACACATGAGTTAAGTTTCATTCATATCATGAATTCACTTAGCTCCGAATCAAAAATCTTCGCATTCAAGAACCTGTACCCCTTTATGCATCAGGCTGCTTTAAAACTTTATTAAATAAAAAAATCCCCTGAGCATTTCGACTCAGGGGATCAGAAATTATTAAAAAAATACGATTAATATCGGTAATATTCCGGCTTAAACGGACCGGCAGCATTCACTCCAATATAATCAGCCTGCTCATGATTAAGTACATCGAGCTCAGCGCCCAATTTCCCTAAATGCAAAGCGGCTACTTTTTCATCAAGATGCTTAGGTAAGGTGTACACCTTTTTCTCATAAGCCGAAGTATTGGTCCACAATTCCAGCTGAGCAAGCGTTTGATTGGTGAAGGAGTTCGACATCACAAATGAAGGGTGCCCCGTGGCGCAACCTAAATTGACCAAACGTCCCTCAGCAAGCACGATGATATCCTTACCATCCACGGTATATTTGTCAACCTGTGGTTTGATTTCGTCTTTACTGCTTCCATAGTTCGCATTTAACCATGCCATATCGATTTCGGTATCAAAATGGCCGATATTACAAACAATGGCATTGTGCTTCATTGCGCGGAAATGACGGTCGGTAACAATATCCTTATTGCCCGTGGCCGTAACAATGATATCGGCTTGTTTAACCGCATTATCCATTTTCATTACCTGGTACCCATCCATACAAGCCTGTAAAGCGCATATAGGATCAATTTCAGTAACAATTACACGCACCCCTTGTGAGCTGAGCGATTGAGCCGAACCTTTTCCTACGTCGCCGTAACCGGCAACAACAGCCACTTTACCGGCGAGCATTAAGTCGGTAGCGCGACGAATAGCATCTACCAGAGACTCGCGGCAACCGTATTTATTATCGAATTTCGATTTGGTTACAGAGTCGTTAATGTTGATAGCAGGAACTAGGAGTGTTCCTTTTTTCATACGCTCATACAAACGGTGAACTCCGGTTGTAGTTTCTTCAGATAAACCTCTGATTCCTTCGGCTAATTCAGGATACTTATCAAATACCATATTGGTAAGGTCGCCTCCATCGTCTAAAATCATGTTTAAAGGCTTACGCTCTGCACCAAAGAACAAAGTTTGTTCGATGCACCAGTCAAATTCTTCGGCGGTCATTCCTTTCCAAGCATACACCGGGATGCCTGCAGCGGCAATAGCAGCAGCGGCATGATCTTGGGTTGAAAAAATATTACATGACGACCAGGTTACTTCAGCTCCTAATTCCACCAATGTTTCAATGAGTACTGCTGTTTGAATAGTCATGTGCAGGCAACCTGCAACACGAGCGCCTGCGAGAGGTTTAGAGGCACCGTATTCTTTTCGAAGTGCCATTAAACCAGGCATTTCAGCCTCAGCAAGTTTAATTTCTTTTCTCCCCCACTCCGCAAGTGAGATGTCTTTTACTTTATACGGTATGTAATTGTCCACCGCCACGTTATTTTCCATAGTATTTTTGTTAAAAGGACTGCAAAAATAGAAAATTATTCATCAAATGATACATTAATTTATTGAAATCCTGATGTATTGCCCTAATTAACATTTTGTCGAATGAAAATTCAAAATCCTTGTTGTACCTTGCAGCGTTAAAATTTGTTTAATCATCTCATTTGCACCATAAATTTATGTTTCCACACGACGAATTTTTCAAATATGCCGTAAAGCACAAAGGAATCAGCTCTGCAACTTTACATAATTACACCTCTGTAACGGCCGATTATATTTCGCCAACCATCATCGAGGAACGTCAGTTAAATGTTGCTCAGATGGACGTTTTTTCACGTCTTATGATGGACCGCATTATATTTTTGGGTGTGGGCATTAACGATTATGTGGCTAACATCGTGCAAGCGCAACTTCTATTCCTGGAGAGCGTAGATTCCAAAAAAGACATTCAAATTTATATGAATTCTCCCGGAGGTTCGGTTTATGCAGGTTTGGGAATTTATGACACCATGCAATATATAGCCCCTGATGTGGCTACTATCTGCACTGGAATGGCGGCCTCAATGGGTGCGGTATTGCTCTGTGCAGGATCTGCAAAAAAACGTACGGCACTTAAGCATGCCCGTATCATGATTCACCAACCAATGGGAGGTGCGCAGGGTCAGGCATCAGACATTGAAATTACCGCTCGCGAAATACAAAAACTAAAGAAAGAATTGTACGACATTATTGCCTTGCATTCGGGCCAACCCTTTGATAAAGTAGAAAGAGACTCAGACCGCGATTACTGGATGACCGCGGAAGAAGCCCGCGAATACGGCATGATTGACGAAATTCTGACCCGTAATAAATAGGAATGGATAAAATAAAGGAGAAATGTTCGTTCTGTGGAAGGAATAAAAAAGAGACTTCCATATTAATTGCCGGTCTCGACGCCTTTATCTGCGACATGTGTGTTACCCAGGCCAACAGCATCGTTACCGATGAGATGGCCGAACGTGTAAATACGGTTCAGAAATCAGAGTTAAAGCTGCTTAAACCTATTGAAATTAAACAGCATTTAGATGAATATGTGATTGGACAGGACGAAGCCAAGAAGGTTTTGTCTGTGGCGGTGTATAACCATTATAAACGCCTTATTCAAAAACCAAGTAAAAAAGATGATGAGACCGAAATTGAAAAATCAAATATCATCTTAATCGGCGAAACGGGAACTGGAAAAACGCTGCTCGCGCGAACCCTCTCTAAAATCTTGAACGTTCCATTTTGTATTGCCGATGCTACGGTACTTACCGAGGCTGGATATGTTGGCGAAGACGTAGAAAGCATCTTATCGCGCCTTTTGCAGGCGGCTGATTTTAATGTAGAAGACGCCCAAAGAGGTATTGTTTTTATTGATGAAGTAGACAAAATTGCCCGTAAGGGCGACAACCCATCTATTACGCGCGATGTTTCGGGCGAAGGCGTTCAACAGGGTCTTTTAAAGCTACTCGAAGGAACTGTGGTTAATGTTCCGCCACAAGGTGGGCGTAAACATCCCGAACAAAAGATGGTGGCGGTGGACACCCGTAATATTTTATTTATATGCGGGGGAGCGTTTGACGGAATTGATAAGAAAATTGCACGCAGAATGCAAAGTCAAACTATTGGTTATGCTGCGGCAAAAGAAGCAGATGTTTTGGATAAAGACAATCTACTCCAATACGTGAATTCGCAGGATTTAAAAAGTTTCGGACTTATTCCCGAACTCATTGGACGCTTGCCGGTGGTTAGCTTCCTAAATCCACTCGATGCCGAATCTTTGAAGCGCATTCTAACCGAGCCCAAAAACGCGCTGGTAAAACAGTACCAAAAGCTCTTTTCGCTGGATAAGATTAACTTTAAATCCGAAGAAGGAGCCTTGGATTTTATTGTTTCAAAAGCTGTTGAGTATAAATTGGGCGCGCGTGGATTACGTTCAATTTGCGAAGGCATACTTACCGACCTTATGTTCGAACTGCCCTCAGATGAAAGTGTTCGCGAATTTACCCTCACTGAGGAATATGCGCGTGAGAAGTTCGAAAAACTGAAACTGTCGCACCTAAAAGCCGCTTAAACTAACGGCCGCAATTACAGTCCGGCGACATGAGTATTTCTGTTTCGGGAAACAAATCGTTGATGTCTTCGCGCTCCGACTGAGTTAGAATTATTGTTCTCATATCGAGCCATTTAAGCTTCGATAAGTTAGCCATGCTAGGCGGCAACGCAGTAATTTCATTCGCCCATATCTGAAGCATTTCTAGATTGACCAGATTGCCCATTTCGTAAGGAAGGGCAAGAATTTGATTCATCCCTAAATCGAGGTACCGCAGCTGCGTTAAAGTACCAATTTCTTTGGTGATGGTAACAAACTTGTTGCGTTCGAGGTTTAGAATTTCGAGCTGAGATAACTCACCTAAACGCGCGGGAAGTTTTGAGATTTTATTATTTCCGAGATCGAGCTCACGCAAATTTTTAAACAGAAAAATCTCATTCGGAAATTCGGTGTAGCCCTTACGACGCAACTTGAGCC
>JBILCR010000105.1:0-6712 GCA_044353055.1 Flavobacteriales bacterium | reverse complement strand
TACCAACCTAAAGTAGGCAATTAAGTCTTTTATTTCTTTACGTTTATAAAAGGATAATCCGCCGTAAATTCTATAATCTACACCTCTCTTGCGCAAGGCTTCCTCCATAGCCCTGCTTTGAGCGTTAGTGCGATATAAGATGGCGATGTCTTTATTTTGTAGCTGATGTTGCATCCTCAGGTCGAAAATAGAGTTGGCCACCTTAACGCCTTCTTCGTTGTCGGATAATGCCTTCAGTACCGTAATTAAATTTCCGGTAGTATTTTCGGTCCACACCACTTTCTTCAACTGCTCTTTGTTGTGCCTAATCACTGAGTTGGCAGCCTGAACAATGGTTTTCGTAGATCGGTAATTTTGCTCTAGCTTAAACGTTTTGAGCTC
The DNA here is from genome assembly GCA_044353055.1 of Flavobacteriales bacterium. Lineage (GTDB taxonomy): Bacteria > Bacteroidota > Bacteroidia > M30B66 > M30B66 > CAMCXT01. Next base: position 6,331 of record JBILCR010000105.1, on the reverse strand, counting down.
GGGATAATCTTTCTCAAAGTTGAGTATATTTTGAATATTTGCGCCTCTGAAGGCGTAGATACTTTGAGCATCGTCGCCTACTACACATATATTTTGATGCATGGCGGCCAGTTTCTTTACAATGAGGTATTGACTAAAGTTAGTGTCTTGATACTCATCAACTAAAATGTATCTAAACTTCTGTTGATATTTATAAAGCACTTCCGGATATTGCTTGAGCAATACGTTGGTTTTAAAAAGCAAATCATCAAAATCCATGGCCGAAGCCTTAAAAAGCCGCTTATCATAGGCCTCGTATATCAGACCCAGTTTCGGCTTTGCGCTTCTGCGGTCGTCCTCGAGTATTTCGGGATTGGAGCAATATTCGCGGGCCGAAATAAGATTATTCTTGGCCGTTGATATGCGGCTCAATACCAATGAGGGTTTATAAATTTTATCGTCGAGTTGCAGTTCTGTTAAGATGGACTTGATCAGACTTTTAGAATCATCCGTGTCATAAATAGTAAAGTTGGAGGGGTATCCAATTAACCCGGCTTCGGCGCGGAGTATTCGTGCAAAAACTGAATGGAAGGTTCCCATCCATAAGTTTAAAGCCTCGGTGCCTGGTACTAAATTGGATATACGCTCCTTCATTTCCCTAGCCGCCTTATTGGTAAAAGTTAAGGCCAGAATATGAAATGAATCGACACCTTTACTTAATAGGTTAGCAATGCGGAATGTTAAAACACGCGTTTTACCGGAACCGGCACCTGCAATAATCATAACTGGGCCTTCGGTGCAATCAGCGGCTTGACGCTGCACCGGATTTAATCCATCCAAAAAATCACGATTCATATCACAAAATTACAGCAAGCGGTTGGGCCTTTTTAAATCATGTATATCGATTTTTTGAACAATCTCCCATTTAATGTCATTTCAATGATGGATCGCCCGTTCGAAGTCTCCAAAACATCAGGCGTTTATTTCAAAAAAAGGGACTCATAAAAATTATCCTAAAAAAAATTACACAACTGCGTTGGTAAATAAAAACTTGTTTCTATCTTTGCGCTCCCAAAAAATGGGCCGTAATACGTTTTAACGAAAAATATACACCATAAAATTTAAGCACCAGCATGCCAACTATTCAGCAGCTTGTACGTAAAGGACGCAGCGCCAATGCTGCAAAAAGCAAGAGTCCAGCTTTGGATTCATGTCCGCAGCGACGTGGGGTTTGTACACGTGTGTACACCACTACTCCCAAAAAACCTAATTCTGCCATGCGTAAAGTTGCGCGTGTGCGTTTAACTAACTCTAAAGAGGTCAATGCTTACATCCCCGGAGAAGGTCACAATCTTCAGGAGCACTCTATCGTGCTTATTCGTGGAGGAAGGGTTAAAGATTTACCGGGAGTTAGATATCACATCGTGCGTGGAGCCTTAGATACATCAGGTGTTGAGGGTCGTAATCAGCGCCGTTCTAAATACGGAACCAAGCGTCCAAAACCAGGCCAACCGGCTGCAACTAAAAAGAAAAAGTAATTTATAGTGCGCAATCATAAACAATGAGAAAGTCAACGCCCAAAAGAATTCCACGCCTTCCCGACCCTCGTTTTTCGGATCCGGTGGTTACACGTTTTGTAAACAACATGATGTATGACGGCAAAAAAAGTATTGCTTTCAACATTTTTTACGATGCCATTGATATCGTAACCAAGCGTGCCGATGAAAACGGACACGAAGTTTGGAAACGTGCTTTGGAAAATGTTAGTCCCTCTGTCGAAGTAAAAAGCCGCAGAGTGGGTGGTGCTACATTTCAAATTCCTATGGAGATTCGCCCAGATCGGAGAACTGCACTGGGCATGAAATGGTTAATCATGTATGCTCGCAAGCGCAATGAAAAGTCAATGGCTCAGAAATTAGCTTCAGAAATTCTTGCTGCCAGTAAAGGTGAAGGTGCTGCGCACAAAAAGAAAGAAGATACGCACAGAATGGCTGAAGCCAACAAAGCGTTCTCGCATTTTAGATTTTAACAATACAACATACCCGAAAACGAAGAGGACTGATTTATGAGTCACGATTTAAAATACACCCGAAACATTGGTATCGCCGCGCACATCGATGCAGGTAAGACCACGACTACAGAACGTATTCTGTATTACACCGGCGTTAATCACAAAATTGGTGAGGTACACGACGGTGCGGCTACCATGGACTGGATGGTGCAGGAACAAGAAAGAGGGATCACCATCACGTCTGCAGCTACTACCTGTTTCTGGAATTATGCAGGCCAGAAGTATAAGATGAACATTATCGATACGCCCGGACACGTTGACTTTACTGTAGAGGTTAACCGCTCGTTGCGTGTATTGGATGGTCTTGTATTTCTTTTTTCTGCCGTTGACGGAGTTGAGCCGCAATCGGAGACCAACTGGCGTTTGGCAAATAATTACAACGTAACACGTTTGGGATTCGTAAACAAGATGGATCGTCAGGGTGCTGACTTTTTAAACGTAGTTAAACAAGTTAAAGAAATTTTAGGTGGGAATCCGCTGCCCCTTCAATTACCTATCGGAGCTGAAGAAACTTTTAAAGGAGTGGTTGACTTAATCAACTGGCGCGGAATGGTGTGGAACGAGGCCGATAAAGGAATGACATACGAAATCGTTGATATTCCTGCGGATATGGTAGAAGAAGCACGTGAATGGCGCGAAAAACTTCTTGAAGCTGCTGCAGAATTTGATGAGAACTTGATGGAGAAATATTTCGAAGATCCTGAATCATTGACGGAGCGTGAAATATTAACAGCACTACGTAAGGCATGTGTAGCCAACAAGGTAGTACCAATGCTTTGTGGTTCTGCTTTTAAAAATAAAGGCGTACAAACAATGCTCGACCTTGTGATGGAATTGATGCCTTCTCCGCTCGATAAAGAAAATATTGTTGGAACAAATCCTGACACTGGAGAAGAAGTAGTGCGCAGACCAGATATTAAAGATCCATTCACTGCACTTGCATTTAAAATTGCAACGGATCCTTTTGTTGGACGTTTGTGTTTCTTCAGAGCATATTCAGGCCACCTGGATGCCGGATCGTACGTTTTAAATACCCGCAGCGGTAACAAAGAACGTATTAGCCGTATTTTCCAGATGCATGCTAATAAGCAAAATGCTATTGAATATATTGAAGCTGGCGATATTGGGGCGGCAGTAGGATTTAAGGATATTAAGACTGGAGATACTCTTTGTGATGAGAAGAATCCTGTTGTTCTTGAAGCTATGCAATTTCCCGAGCCTGTAATTGGTATCGCCATTGAACCTAAAACTCAGGCTGATGTGGACAGATTAGGGATGGCCTTAGGTAAACTTTCTGAAGAAGATCCTACATTCCGCGTTCGTACAGACGAAGAAACTGGCCAAACTATCATTTCGGGTATGGGTGAGCTCCACCTTGAAATTATCATGGATCGTTTGAAGCGAGAGTTCAAAGTGGAATGTAATCAAGGTGCACCTCAGGTTAACTACAAAGAAACCATTATGGGTACTGTATCGCATCGTGAAGTTTACAAAAAGCAAACGGGTGGTCGCGGTAAATTCGCTGATATTGTAGTTACTATATCACCTGTTGATGACGGAAAAGAAGGACTTCAATTTGTGAATGAAGTGGTGGGGGGTAATATTCCTCGCGAATTTATTCCATCAGTCGAAAAAGGATTCAAAGCAGCTATGTCAAACGGGGTACTTGCCGGTTATACTATGGATAGCTTAAAAGTTCGCCTTACAGATGGATCTTATCACGCGGTTGACTCTGATGCACTTTCATTCGAAATTTGTGCACGTACAGCATTCCGCGAGGCCCTTCCTAAAGCACAACCTGTTCTTCTAGAGCCTATCATGAAAGTTGAGGTAATTACACCTGAACAAAACATGGGCGATGTAGTGGGCGATTTGAACCGTCGCCGCGGTCAAATTGAAGGTATGGATTCTAAAGGAAATGCCCAAGTTATTAAGGCAAAAGTTCCACTCTCAGAAATGTTTGGATACGTGACACAGTTGCGTACATTAACATCAGGAAGAGCTACATCAACCATGGAACCTTCGCACTATGCAGAAGCTCCGCGCAACATTGCAGAAGATGTAATTGCAAAAGCAAAAGGTAAAACAGCAAAAGTTTAATCGTTCTTTATACTCTACATGAGCCAGAAAATTCGCATCAAACTCAAGTCATACGACTATAACTTAGTCGATAAGTGGGCTGAGAAAATCGTTAAAACTGTAAAAACTACAGGAGCCGTAGTGAGTGGTCCTATTCCTCTTCCTACCAATAAGAAAATATTTACGGTATTGCGTTCACCGCACGTAAATAAGAAAGCGCGTGAGCAGTTTCAGCTTTGCTCTTACAAGCGTCTGATGGATATTTATTCTACCACCTCAAAACCGGTAGATGCTTTAATGAAACTAGAGCTCCCCAGTGGAGTAGAAGTTGAAATCAAAGTATTGTAATTCACACAATATAAACTGTATTCTCAAAATACAAAAAAATGTCAGGTATCATAGGTAAAAAAATCGGAATGACCAGTCTTTACAGTGCCTCTGGGAAGAACATACCATGCACGGTTATTGAAGCTGGTCCTTGCGTAGTAACGCAAGTAAGAACCGTTGACAAAGACGGTTACAACGCTGTTCAACTGGCGTTTGACGAAAAGAAAGAGAAGCACACCTCATCCGCAATGAAAGGTCACTTCGAAAAAGCAAATACAACACCTAAAAGAAAATTGGTGGAGTTTAAAGGCTTTGAAGATGCTAAGAATCTTGGAGATGTAGTAACTGTTGATCTATTTGCAGAAGGCGAATTTATTGACGTTATCGGAACATCGAAAGGTAAAGGTTTTCAAGGTGTAGTTAAGCGCCATGGATTTAGCGGTGTTGGTATGCAAACACACGGACAGCACAATCGATTAAGAGCTCCAGGATCATTAGGTGCTTCATCGTATCCTTCACGTGTATTTAAAGGGATGCGTATGGCCGGTAGAACTGGTGGTGCTCGTGTTAAAGTTCAGAACCTTGAAATTTTAAAGGTTATACCTGAACAAAATTTAATTGTAATTCAGGGTGCAGTCCCAGGACCGAAAGGTTCTTATGTAATGCTTGAAAAATAAAATGGAACTAGCAGTATTAAACTCCAACGGTCAAGAGACCGGCCGCAAAATCAAGCTTAGCAGCGAAATTTTCGGAATCGAACCAAACGATCATGCCATCTATTTGGACGTAAAACAAATGTTGGCTAATCGTCGTCAGGGTACTCACAAATCAAAAGAACGCGCAGAAGTTTCTTATTCTACAAAAAAACTGAAGCGTCAGAAAGGTACCGGCGGAGCACGTGCCGGTAGTATTAAATCGCCTGTATTTGTAGGTGGAGGTCGTGTTTTTGGACCTAAGCCACGTGATTACAGCTTCCGTTTAAACAAGAAGGTTAAGCAACTAGCACGTAAATCGGCATTGACTTATAAAGCTAAGGATAATGGGATTACGCTTGTTGAGGCTTTTGGGATGGAAAAACCTTCTACAAAAGGGTTCACAGGGGTTCTAAATAATTTAAAACTCGACGGAAAGAAAACACTGGTTATTATTCCGGAACAAAATCAAAATGTTTATTTATCAAGCCGCAATCTAGCTAATAGTAAAGTTGTTGTTGCTCAAGATTTAAACACATTCGATATTCTGCATGCACATCATGTTGTTTTATTCGAAGGTTCGGTTAAAACCATTGAAACCCTCTTAAATCAAAATTAAGATGAACGTTATCATTAAACCCATCATCACCGAGAAAGTAACGGGGACCGCAGATAAATTAAATCGCTATGGTTTTATTGTGCACGAAGAAGCCAATAAACTTGAAATTAAACATGCGATTCAGCAGCTCTATGGCGTTACTGTTGAGCAGGTGAACACACAGCGTTACATTGGTAAAGTTAAAATGCGCAATACACGCAATGGATTCAACACCGGACTTACCGGTCGCTGTAAAAAAGCCTTCATTAAACTTAAAGAAGGAGACACTATTGATTTCTACAATAACTTTTAAGCGTTATGGCACTTAAAAAATTTAATCCAATAACACCGGGCACCCGTTTTAAGGTAGCCAACAGTTTTTCAGACATTACTACCGATAAGCCTGAAAAGTCTTTGTTGGTGAAGGCTAAGAAATCAGGCGGTCGTAACAACTCCGGCAAAATGACCATGCGCTATATCGGTGGTGGGCATAAGCAACGGTATCGTCTAGTTGATTTCCGTCGCGATAAGCATGATGTTCCTGCTCAGGTTATGACAATCGAATATGATCCAAATCGTTCGGGC
>JBILCR010000104.1:0-6716 GCA_044353055.1 Flavobacteriales bacterium | reverse complement strand
TAAAGCTGGAAAACGGAAATATGGCAACTGCAACCAGTCGGTATACGAAGGCACCGATTCGGTAAACGGTAAGGTATGATGGGTAAACGGCAGTGTAAGAGGGGTTTGCGGCACCTTTGAACCGTAACTTACCTTACTCACAAAAAGATAATCGCCCACCAATAACGATTTTTCCATGGATGGGGTGGGAATAGTAAATGCTTCAATAAAAAAGGTTCGTATAATGGTGGCTGCAACCACAGCAAAAACAAGGGCATCGAGCCATTCTCCGGCTCCCGATTTCTTGTAGCTTTTCCAATAGCCATTACCCATCCAGCGAAATGCATCGCTAAAACCAACATAAATCAACATGATGGGCGATAACAGCACGCCCAAAACAAGCATTAATGGTTTTTCGACTTCGCAATTACGCAAGCTCAAAAAACTGAGCACCATAAACATAATCACATTTACGCCCGGAATGATAAACAGGAACACCCACCACCATGGACGTTCTACCAGCTTAAGCCATACCCAAAGATTATATCCGGGAATAAACGCTTCCCATCCGGCTTTGCCTGCTTTTCTGAAAACACCGGCCATTCCGGCATGCATAGCAAACAAAATAAGCGCATTAATAATCCATTTCGTTTCCATAATTAAACGGGAATTAAATCGTTCATGGTGAATATTCCTTTTTTGTTGACCACAAATTTAGCGGCCTCTATAGCACCTGCGGCAAAACCGCTGCGGTTAAACGCATGATGCGTGAGTTTTATTTCGTCGTAAGGCGAAAAAAATCGAAGAGTGTGCGTTCCAATCACATCGCCAACTCGATGCGCGTCAATCGGTAATACACCGCTTCCCTCCTGCCCTTTAAGTGCCCATGTCGAATACTTGGGGCTGTTTTTAAGGAAGCTTTCGGCAATGCGCAGGGCTGTTCCGCTGGGGGCGTCTTTTTTGTGAATATGATGCGTTTCCTCTAATTCGGCTTCATACTCTGAGTGCGTGCTCATTACAGCCGAAAACCATTGCACCAGCTTATCGAAAACATGCACGCCCAAACTAAAATTGGCTGCATAAAAAAGCGTTCCGTTGGCTGCTTTACACTTCGAAAATACGGTATCTTTTTGTGCTTCCCATCCGGTGGTTCCGGTAACTACAGGGACGCCCAATTCGAAACAATCCTCTAAATTTTGTACTACCTGATCGGGCCGCGTAAATTCTATAGCCACATCGCAGCCTTTAAGCAGTTGACGCCAGTCATCGGGTCGGTCTTTACCAAACTGAATTACAGAAGTATGTGCTTCGTTTTTTAAAAGCGCATGAATTTGCTGCCCCATTTTGCCTACACCAATTAAAGCTATGCGCATATTAAAAGTTAAGGGTTAGGCTCAAAGATAAGGGATAGCGTGCTCCATTTTGTGCCGATAGATTGGGTGCATCAAAAAGCTGCAAGCTTAAATCGTCGCTCACATTAAAATCGTACAAATGCCCATCAACAGTAGCATCAATGATATTAACGGCATACAGCAAGGCCATGCCAATTATGGTTAAATCGCGATAGCGGCGGTAAAAATCCTGCAACTCATTAAGGTCGGAGTCGGAGTAGCGTTCGAGATCGAGGTTAGAGATGGCCTTATTTTTCTGGCGGTAAATTAACTCGCTTTTAAACTTGGTATAATTCGACTGGTTGAACGAATATCCGTACACCAAACCTGCACCGGCAGCCGCCAAAACAGGCACTTTCCAATATTTTCGGTTGTAAATCTGCCCTAAGCCCGGCACAACGCTCGAAAACACTGCCGCTTTCAAGGGACTGTGAACGCTCTTTTTCTTTATTGCTACTGCAGAATCGGCATTGCTTTTTCCGGAATCGGATTTTTTTTGAGCCATTAATTCTGAAGCATAAAGCATCAAAATGAGGGGTAAAACTAATCGAAAAAAATGCGGCATTAGGGAAGTAAAATTCGAAGAATTTCGTTGAGCTGTTGCTCCGACTTAAAGGGAATATTGATTTGACCTTTGCCGTTTTTGCGGCTTTTAATGTCCACCGGCACGGATAGTCGTTGGTTTAGCAGATTGATGGCGCGGCTCATTAATGGAGAAGTAAATACCCGTGCCGGCTTGCCTTTGTTTTCGGTTTTTGTTTCACGCACCGCTGATTCAATATCGCGTACCGATAATTCCTGCGATACAATTTGCTGGTAAAGCGCCATTTGCGTAGCAGGATCGTCGAGATTTATAAGGGCTCGAGCGTGCCCCATGGTAATTTTTCGCGCTCTAATCCCCAGTTGAATTTCGGGTGGAAGTTTAAGCAGGCGAAGGTAATTGGTAACGGTACTGCGCTTTTTAGCTACTTTTTCGGATACTTCTTCCTGGGTAAGTTTAAGTTCTTCGAGCATACGCTGGTATGCCAAGGCAATTTCAATAGCATCAAGTTCTTCGCGTTGTATATTTTCAACCAATGCCATCTCGAGCATGGCCTGATCGTTGGCAATACGTATGTAGGCCGGAATTTCGGTTAAGCCCGCCAATTGCGAAGCTCTGAACCGACGTTCACCGCTAATAAGCTGATATTTATCGTAGCCCATTTTACGCACCGTAACAGGTTGTATCAATCCCATTTGGCGAATGGATTCGGCCAACTCGTTGAGTGCTTCTTCTTCAAAAAAAGAACGTGGCTGAAAGGGATTGGCCTCAATCTGCACTACGGGCAGGTTTGAAATACCTCCAACCGCCTGCACATCGTTATTGGATGCCGATCGTGTGGTGATGTCGGTTTCTGGACTTGCTAAAAGCGCGCCGAGTCCACGTCCTAATGCATTACGTTTAGGATTCATAAATCACTCCATTAATTAAATGCACTATTGATATCGTCAACAATTTTCTCGGTAAGCGGTATGCGCGTGAGGTCGTTTTTCTGCAAAATTTCGCGTGCCAAATTAAGGTAATTGGTGGCACCGCTCGAGCTCGCATCGTGCATGATAACCGAATGGCCAAAGCTGGGCGCCTCGGCCAGGCGCGTATTGCGTTGAATGATGGTATCAAAAACCATTTGCTGGAAATGGGTTTTCACTTCCTCAACCACCTGGTTGGCCAAACGTAAGCGGCTGTCGTACATGGTAAGCAAAATACCTTCTATTTCGAGATCAGGATTGAGGCGCGTTTGAACGATTTTGATGGTGTTGAGCAATTTGCCCAACCCTTCAAGGGCAAAGTACTCGCATTGCACGGGAATAATAACTGAATGTGCGGCAGTGAGTGAGTTTACAGTTATCAAGCCCAAAGATGGCGAACAGTCAATAACAATAAATTCGTATTGGTCTTTTACTTTGGCAATGGCGTTGCGCATCATCATTTCGCGGTTGGGGAGATTTATCATCTCAATTTCGGCCCCAACAAGGTCGATGTGCGCGGGTATGATATCCAAATTGGGTGTGGACGTATTAAGGATGATATCCTTAGGTTCCATTTCGTTAATGATGCATTCGTAAATGCTGGAGCGTATGTTCCGAGGCTCAAGCCCTACGCCCGATGTAGCATTGGCCTGAGGATCGGCGTCAATTAAAAGAGTTTTGTGCTCCAGTACGGCCAAACTCGAAGCCAAATTGATGGCCGTGGTAGTTTTGCCCACTCCGCCTTTTTGGTTTGCAACGGCAATTATTTTACTCATGGTGATTACGCTTATGCCTTATAATTTCTATCTAATCCGCACAAATATACGTAAGTCGTTTGGCGTACATTCTTAAAAATCATCAACAAAAGTACGTTGGTAAGTCGTTAAAATGTTAATAACCCCAATAGATGAAATTATCTTAATTGTTAATGAACAGGGCTGCAACCGTAAAAATACCCACACCAAGGATCAGCCAAAGCACCACCTGGCGAAACTGCTGCTCCGATATTTTAGCCAGGATTAATTTGCCCAAATAACTGCCCAAGGCACTAACGCCGATAAGCCACAGCATAAGCGGCATTGAAACCGAGTTGAAATATCCTTCGAAAAAATAAATACCGGTTCTGCTTAAATCTACACCTAAATCAATAAGCGCCGATGTGGCTATAAAGGCATCCTTTCCTAATCCAAACGAAGCAAGCACCAAGCCTCTGATGGCTCCACCGGTTCCAAAAAGTCCGGCAGCAAAACCCGAACTTAGTCCGCCCAACACCAAACTGCCTTTTGCAGGCTTAAGTGCCACATCTTTCTTAATCAAGAACAACGTACTAAGCGCGATTAAAAACACCCCCAAAATGATCTTTAGAATTTTACCGTCGAACTTCGTGCTCAACCATGCTCCTAAAAGCACCGATACCACTGAAGCGGCCCCCAGATAAAGAACGCTGTTCCACACAATTCCCTTATGAAACAGTGCTACCTTACTCATGTTGCTGGTAATATGAAACAGGCCTGTAATGGCAAGGGCAACGTGAAATTCGAAAAATAAACCTGCAATAGGCACAAAAAATAAGGACGAGCCAAAGCCACCCACCGTACCTAAAACTTCGGCCAAAAGCGCCAGAACCAAAAAAAGAACGAGCTCTGTGGGCTCCATATTTAAAAAATTCTAAAATGAGTGCCCCATTTTATCGCGCTTGGTTTGCAAATACTTGATGTTATGCGGATTTGGCGGAATGATTAAGGGTACATTTTCAATAATTTCGAGGCCATATCCTACCAATCCGGCGCGTTTTGTAGGATTATTGGTTAAGAGTCGTAACTTTTTAACGCCCTGATCGCGCAAAATCTGCGCACCAATGCCGTAATCGCGTTCGTCCATACGAAATCCTAACTTTAAATTTGCCTCTACTGTATCGAGGCCTTCTTCCTGCAGGCGATAGGCTTTTAGTTTATTGAGCAGGCCAATGCCTCGACCTTCCTGATTCATATACACAATAAGCCCTTTTCCGGCAGCCTCTATTTGTTGCATAGCCTGATGCAGTTGAGGGCCACATTCGCAGCGACATGAGCCAAAAATATCGCCCGTTAAACAGCTCGAATGCACACGTACCAAAACGGGTTCGTCGGGCTGCCAAGTACCTTTTCGCAATACCAGATGATATTGCGCAGTATTGGTTTGCGTGTAGGCTACCAATTCAAAATTGCCGTATTCGGTGGGCAAATCCACTTCCACTTCGCGCTTGATCAGGCTGTCGTTTTCGAGCCTGTATTTAATCAAATCCTCAATAGAAATTAAGACAAAGCCTTCGCGTTGAGCGTATTCATAAAGTTCGGGCAATCGGGCCATACCGCCGTCTTCGTTCATAATCTCCACCAAAACGCCTACAGGTTCACAGCCGGCAAGGCGCGCCAAATCCACCGCTGCCTCGGTATGTCCTGCACGTCGCAGTACGCCGCCTGATTTAGATTTGAGGGGGAATATATGTCCGGGACGGGCAAAATCGGCTGGTTTAATGGTGGGATCTACCAATGCCTGAATGGTTTTTGAACGATCGTGCGCTGAGATGCCCGATGTACAGCCCCTGCCGAGCAAATCGATGGAAACGGTAAATGCGGTTTCGTGCGAGGAGGTGTTCTGATTTACCATCATGTGTAAATCAAGCTCGGCGCAACGTTCCTCGGTTAATGCTACACAAATAAGCCCACGTCCCTGTTTGCTCATGAAGTTGACCATTTCGGGCGTGGCGTGGCGGGCCGCACAGATAAAGTCGCCTTCATTCTCACGGTTTTCATCATCCACTACAATTACGGCCTTACCCTCTTTAAGGGCATCTAATGCTTCTTCAATACGGTTTAGCTTAAAGCTCATGCGTTTATATTTGTCACTGTTGAATTCATCTTGAGTTGATACTCCGACAAATCATTTATCAAAAGATTGTTTTGATGCTGCCAACTGAATTTTTCCACCATCAGATTGCGTGCATTTTGCCCTATGCGTATGGCTAAATCGGTATTATTGAGCAGATAACTAATGCCTTCGGCCACTTTTTGAGGCGTATCGGCCACCCAAATATCTTTTCCGTGCACCCCGCCTATAGCATTATTGGCCAAGGAGCTGGTTATAACAGGCAGGCCCATAGACATGGCTTCGAGAATTTTATTTTGCATGCCAATGCCAATTTGCATCGGCGCCACAAATAAACGAGCGCGGCTGTAATATTTACGCAAATCGGGAATCCAACCGGTAAGCTTAAGTTGTGCCGACTTGAGTTTGTACAATTCGGGAGCCGGATTTTTACCTGCAGCCACCAACTGTATGTGCGGAAATTCGTCATTTAGCAAAGGAAGGACCTCGCGTACCAGATATTGCACACAATTCACATTAGGCTCATAACGCATATTGCCCGTAAACAACAAATCAATGGAACGGGCTGCAGGCTCGGGTTTATATTGTTCAATATCTACACCGTTGGGCAGAATTTTTAGTTCGGATCGACGTGGATGTTGGATATAAGCAGCATCCTGTTCGGAGATAATATACCTTCTCGAAAACTTTTCGAATACGAGACGCTCAAAGGCCTGCATTCGTTTAAATTCCATCTTCACCAAAATACGTTTCAGAAAAGATTCAGAGACAATTCTTCGTTCCAACCCTTTTGAAAAAGCATCCTGATAATCGAGTATGCGCTTTGGGTGTTCAATTCCATCAACATGCAAGGCCATTCGCGCCAGCTGGCACCACACTAAATCGGGCTGCACTTCGCGAGCATACGCGTTAAACCGACGAATAGAATTTCGCGAGCTGAAATAGGCTACTTGGAAAGGAATTTTGACG